>CALBLR010000402.1 GCA_937896015.1 uncultured Prevotellaceae bacterium
CCAAGCCGTTAACGTTTGGTACACGTTGCCGGTGAAGTTTAAACTCCAGCAGTAGTGCAAAAAAATATGGAGCCACCCGTGGGTGGCTTTTTATTGTTCAAAAAGCGTTTTTGCTGCATGCAGTCGGCCGCAAATACGCCAAATTTGCTTAATTTTGTGTGCAAATTAGCCGATGTGGACCGCCTGTGCCCGTGCCGGCCATAAGTGTAACTATTAATCAGCGATAACAGAAATGCTTATATGTCCTAAATGCGGCAGTCAGCTCAGTGATGACGACCGCTTTTGCCCAAAGTGCGGCACCCCCGTAGAGCCGCAGCCACAGACGCCTGTGCAGACTCAGTGGACTCCTGACCAGCCCGCTCCCGCTGCCCAACAGCCCAAGAAGACCAATGTGAAACTTATTGCGGCCGTGGTTGCGGCCGTGATAGTGGCGGCTGGCGTGTGCTGCTACTTTGTGATGCAGTCGCATGGCGAGCAGCAAATGTGGGAGCAGTGCGAGAACTCTACCGACACAGCCGATTTTGAGAAATACATCGACGCCTATCCCGACGGCGACCACATCGCCGAGGTCAAGGCCATGTATGCCAAGCTCAAGGCCGATGGCGAGGCGTGGAATGCCGCCCTCAACAGCGGCGACGCTGCTTCGCTGCGCAACTACCTCAGCGGCTTCCCCGGTGGCGTGCATGCCGCCGAAGCACGGCAACGCCTCGACGATGCGGTGTGGAACGAGGCGCAAAGTTCAAACTCGTCGGAGGGCTATCTGGCCTATATGCAAGAGTTCCCCAGCGGCAGCCACTATCAGGACGCTGTGAGTGCCTACAATAGAATCCAGTCGACTGTTATGACCGATGCCGACCAGGACAACGTGCGCGCCAGCATCGAGCAGTTCTTGGCTGGCATCGAGGCATTCGATTCGCAGATGATGCTCAGCGCCTGCGCACCGCGTCTCGTCAACTTCATGGGTAAGCGCGCCACTGCCAAAGATGTGTCCGACTACATATCCGCCTACCGCAATTCCGACATCTCGGCAATATCATTCTCGGGCCTTAATGTGCAGACGCAGAAATCCGCGTCACAAAGCGGCGAAATCACCTACAAGGCGGTCTTCACAGTCGACCGCCGCTTCGAGCGCGAGCAGGTGGAGAAGGGCACTTTGGCTTCGATGCGCGGCACTGCCGTGCTCAATTCCGACTACAAGATTACGGCCATCACCATGAACAAGACGGCTGAATACTGATTTCAGCCCGCATCGTGATTCAGATGGTTAACTTTTTATAATTAAGAGCCTATAAATTCATTGTTTGGCAAAATTTCGCTAATTTTACAAGAAATATGCAGTGACCGTGCTATTTTTGCGTTGTAATGTTAAACGAAACGGCATTTTAACGGTCGAAATGTAAAATTTAAGAATAATGGCAGTAAAGATAACAGGAGAAGGCATTGTGAACGCATTGAGGGTGTTCTTCGGAGCATTCATGATTGTGGTTTACCTCGGCATGTCGGTTTTGTTCATGCTCAACTTCTTCAAGTTCTCAACCACTCCCGCGTGGACACTTGCCCGCTGGGTGTTTGCCGTCATCTTGGGCGTGTATGGCCTCTACCGCGGCTATCGTCAGGTGAAGGGCCTAGACTACTATCGAGGCGGCAATAAGGCCGATGGCGGTGAGTGACGGTTGGTGACAAAATATTGTAACTAAAAAACAGTAGAAACTATGCGCAAAATCAACTTCATATTATCGCTGGCTGCAGCTTTGGCCATGGCGGCACTGCCGTCGTGCCAGCAGCAGAAACCCACCAACACCCCCACGTCGGGGCTTGCAAAGGTTATGTGCGACGAGTCGTTCCAAAACATACTCGACCAGGAGGTGGAGGTGTTTGAATACTCATATAAGGACGCCAACATCATGCCGCTGTACATGAGCGAGAGCGCCGCCCTCGACTCGCTGCTGCACCAGAAGGTTGACCTCATCATCACCTCGCGCGACCTCACTCCGGAGCAGCGCGACATCCTCAAGGGGCAGGGCCGTGCCTACCGCTCGCGCAAAATCGCGGTCGACGCTGTGGCAATCATAGTCAACAAGGCCAACGACATCGACGAATTGTCGATGAACGACCTTCGCGACATCTTCACTGGCAAAAGCACCAAGTGGGGCAAGGTGTTCCCCACCAAGACGCTGAAAAACGACGACATCCAGGTGGTGTTCGACGGCAACGGATCGGGCATAGTGCACTATGTGAAAAACAAGTTCCTTGGCGGCAAGGAGTTCCCTATAAAGGTGTATGCCCAAAAGAGCACCGACGATGTGTTTAAGGCCGTGCAGGCCCACAAAAACGCCATTGGCTTCATTGGCGTCAGCTGGATCACCGACGACCTCAAGGGCAACCAAGAGCCCATTGAGCAGCGCGTGTCAAAGCTCAACAGCAACGACCCTAACGACGTGACCGCCATCGACTTCACCGACAAAATCAAGGTGATGAAGGTGCGCGCCGAAAACCAGATTCAGGGCGTCAAGCCCTATCAGGCCTATCTGTTCGACGGCTCATATCCGCTGTTCCGCACCATCTACGCTATCGACGCCTCGGCCGGCGGCACGCTCGACCACGGCTTCTACAGCTTCCTGACCGGAGTCATTGGCCAAAAGATAATTCTGCACACCGGTGTGCTGCCGGCAGCCGAGCCCATCAGGGTGGTGGAGGCCGTGAAATAGCGCACCTCACGCATTACACATAATTGACAAACGAAATAATAACTTAATAAATTTAAAGAAATGAACATCAAACTTTTACTTGCTTCAGCCCTGGTGTTTGGAGCTTCCGTCAGCAGCTTTGCTCAAGGCTACAAAGACGGTATAGAGTTTTATAAAATCGGTCAGCTCGACAATGCCAAAGAGCTTCTTGAGCGCAACCTCGACAACTCTTCTACCAACAAGAGCGAGGCTTACTACTATCTTGGCCAGGTGGCTTTCGACAAAGGCGATTTGGCAGGAGCCAAGACGTTCTACGACAAAGGCGTTGCCGCCAATGCCAACTATGCCTACAACTATGTGGGTCAGGCCGCAGTGGCTCTGAAAAACGGCAATGAGGGCGAGGCCGAGAGTCTGTTTAAGGCTGCCCGCAAACTGGTGAAGAAAGATCCGAAGCTCGAAACTGCCATTGCGCGCGCCTACTATCAGGCCGATGCCGCAAAGTATGCAAAAAACATCGAGAAGTGTGTGAAGACAGCCCGCAAATACAATGCCAAGGACCCCGACTCATACATCTATGAGGGCGACACCGAGGCAGCAAAGCAGGCTTGGGGCGACGCAGCCGGCATGTA
>CALBLR010000403.1 GCA_937896015.1 uncultured Prevotellaceae bacterium
CCATAGAGCGAGGCGGCCTTGAGCAGCTGGCTGCGCATGTAGTGCGCGGCGTCGTGAGGACCGATCACCTTAATCCCGGGGCCGTAGCTCATCAGCACAGAAAACAGCTCGAAGTTAACCACCACCTCAATCTGGAATATGCAGCTGCGGTCGGCCGGGTCGCGGCTCACCAGTTGCTGCGAGCTGTGCAGCGGCTTGGTGGCGATGTATTTGCTCTGCTCGGCGCTGGCCCAGAACACGATGCGGCGCGGCTTGGCGCGCAGGTTTTTGCTCACGCCTATCACGTTGTCGAAAAAGTGCTCGGGGTCGAAATCGGGATTTTCGCGAAAGGGCACGTCGGCGGCTGGCTCGACGCCTACAATGCGGTCGAGGGCCAGATTATAGAGCAGCATGCTGCCGGCCTTGGAGCCGAACAGGAACCAGCGGTTGCGGAACTCCTTAAGCAGGTAGGGATACAGGATGTAGGTCATGGGGCGGCGGGCGTTGAACGACTGGTAGCGTATGCGCAGCGTCTGGCGGTGGGCTATGTGGTTGTAGAGCGGGTTGAGCAGCCGAAGTCCCTTGAGGTGTGGCACGCTGTCGAAGTGGATTATGGGCTTGCGGTGGCTTCGGGCAATTGCCAGCTTGTCTTGCAGGCGGCTCACCACGTCGGCCATCTCCGAAAACTGTCCGAAGCCTTCAAGTTGGCGCAGCATGTCCACGGCCTCCTGCATCACGTCGAAGTCGTTTTGCGACATGGGCATGTTCATAATCGAGTAGTCGCTGTCGGCATAGCGGTAATATTTGTGGTCGTACACCTCGATGGGGGCATTGTAGCCCAGTTTGTCAGACCGCATCATCTGGATGTCGGCCTGCACGGTGCGCACCGACACCCCCTTGCCGATGCCCTCGGCGTCGCGTATGGCCTCCGAGCAGGCATCCACCAGGTCGGCGAGCGTCCAGCGGCGGAAGCGGTTGCGCAGGCAGTTGTCGATGGTCTTGTAGCGTATAAGCGCATTTTTATTGGCAGGCATAGTAGTCGTGTTTTTTTAGTTATTGCTGGGCAAAGGTAGTGAAAAGTGCGCAGCCTATTTGCGCAGAGAGGGAAAAATGCACTTTTTTCATTGATTTTTAGTGAATTTTACAGCACTGCGCAAAAACGCTGCGCAGTGCCTCGCTTACTTTGCACCCGCATCCTGGGGGCCGCCTGACACTATAAATGTGCGTGGCGCCACAGCAAAAGCGCGTAAATAATGAATTAATTGGAAAAGCAATGACCGTTAAACTCATCAACAACCGTCCCGCGAAGATTTGGGCCGACAGCGTTGAGGCATCGGCAATGAGCCAGATAGAGAACCTCACCATGCTGCCGTTTCTCTACCACCATCTGGCCATAATGCCCGACGTGCACGCCGGCAAGGGCATGCCCATAGGCGGCGTGCTGGCCTGCGACGGCGCGGTGGTGCCCAATGCCGTGGGCGTGGACATAGGCTGCGGCATGTGTGCAGTGAAGACGAATTGGAATGTAGGCGACCTTCCGGCCGATGTGCTGCGCAAGCGAATAATGCGGGGCATACGCAAGCGCATTCCCCTTGGCATGGACCACCACAAGGAGCCGCAGGGTATCGAGCATCTGCCCACAGGGCACGACATCGACCGGATGACCATTGTGCGCCAGCGCCAGGAGTCGGTGCAGCGCGAGGTGGGCACGCTGGGCGGCGGCAACCACTTCATTGAGCTGCAGAAGGACGGGGCCGGCAACTTGTGGATTATGATTCACTCGGGCTCGCGCAATCTGGGCGCTCGTGTAGGAGCGCACTACAATGCCATGGCCGCGGCCATGAACAAGCAGTGGCGCTCATGTGTGCCGCCTGAGCTGAACCTGGCGTTTCTGCCAGCCGACACAGAGGAATTTGGAATGTATTGGCGTGAGATGGGGTACTGCATCGACTTTGCCCTGTGCAACCGCCGCCTGATGATGCAGCGCATCGAAGAGGTGGTGGCCGACGCGCTGCCGGGCGTGGAATTTGAGCCTATGATCAACATCGCCCACAACTATGCCGCCGTCGAGACCCACTTTGGCAAGCGCGTGATAGTGCACCGCAAGGGGGCCACGCAGGCGCGCAAGGGAAAGTTGGGTATCATTCCCGGCTCGATGGGCTCGTCGTCGTATATTGTGGAGGGGCTGGGCAATCCCGAGTCGTTCTGCTCATGCTCGCACGGCGCCGGCAGGGCGCTGTCGCGCACCGCGGCCAAGCGCACGCTCAACATGTCCGAGGAAGTGAAGCGGCTCAACGCCCTTGGCATTGTGCACAGCATCAGAAGCCAGGACGACATGCAGGAGGCCACAGGAGCCTACAAGGACATAGGCCAAGTGCTGGCCTGCGAACACGACTTGGTGAAGATAAAGACCAAGTTGCTCCCGATAGCCGTGATTAAAGGCTGAAGCAATTAGGCCGCTAATCACTTCTGATATCAGAAACACACACCCGAGGGCACGGCAGGCCGCGAGCCAGCCGCGCCCTCACTTTTTTCAGGACGCCACACGGTCATGGCCCGCAAAGGTGGAAAATCGGGCGTTTTACGGCATCAAAAAAAGCCGATGAACGATGTTCAGCGGCTTTTTGCGTGTGTGTCGGGGTACCTGGATTCGAACCAGGGACCTCCTGCTCCCAAAGCAGGCGCCCTAACCGGACTGAGCTACACCCCGAATTGCGCTTGAAGTTGCAGTCTTGTGGACTCTGCGGCTTCGATTGCGGTGCAAATTTAGGCATTTTCTGCGATATGGCAATGTGGCTGCCGACTTTTTTTGCCGGCCAAGCTATTTTTTGCAGTGGCGAGGATGGTGTGTGCGTGAATTTTATGTAAATTTGCGTTTTGATAGGAGCAGCAGTACATACCGCTGCCCCGAGCAATTATAGAAAGAAACAACATCGATATTATAAGATAGCAATGTACAGAACTAAAACATGTGGAGAACTTCGCCTGGCCAATGCCGGCGAAGTGGTGACGCTGGCCGGATGGGTGCAGCGCACCCGCAAAATGGGCGGCATGACGTTTGTTGACCTGCGCGACCGCTACGGCATTACGCAGCTGGTATTCAACGAGGCCGACGA
>CALBLR010000404.1 GCA_937896015.1 uncultured Prevotellaceae bacterium
TTCTTTTCAACCGATATGCGCTGCTCTATCTGCTTGCAGGCGTGGAGCACGGTGGCATGATTGCGCTGCAGGCGCATGCCGATGTTGGTGGACGAGAGTTGGGTGTCCTTTTTGGCGAAATACATCACCAGCTGACGCGCGTCGGAAATTTCACGCTTGCGCGACTTGCCGTAGAGCAGTTCGGTATCGATGTTGTAGTGGCTGGCCACCGTCTCGGCAATCTTCTCGAATGTGACTTGGCGCTTGCTCACCTTCACGCAGTTGGCAATGACCATGCGGGCGAGGTCGACGGTGATTTCCTGGTTGAGCATGGTGGCATGCGCCAGCAGGGCCACCACTATGCCCTCAAGCTCGCGCACGCTGTCGGTCACATTCTGGGCAATGAAGTCGAGCACGTCGGCGCTTATCGACAGTCCGTCTTGCGAGGCGCGCATCTTCAGCACATCGCGGCGCAGGGTGTAGTCGGGCTTGGTGAGTTCCACGGTCATGCCCCACTTGAAGCGTGATATTAGGCGCGGCACCATGCCGTCGAGGTCGCTCGGGCGGCAGTCGCTCGACAGGATCAGCTGCTTCTTGTTTTGGTGCAGGTGGTTGAAGATGTGGAAGAAGGTGTTTTGCGTGGCCGTCTTGCCTGCAAACTCCTGCACATCGTCGAGGATGAGCACATCGATGCTCTGATAGAATGCGATGAAGTCGTTGACGCGGTTGCTGCGCACGGCTGTGGTATACTGGCTCTCGAACACGCGCGCAGTGAGATAGAGCACGCGGGTGCGCGGAAACTGCTCCTTGATTTTCAAGCCAATGGCCTGAATCAGGTGTGTCTTGCCAACGCCTGTGGGGCCGAATATAAACAGGGGGTTGAACGTCTTGCAGTTGGGGTCGGTGGCAATGGCCATGCCAATGCTCACGGCCAGCTTATTGCTCTGGCTGCCGCAATAGTTCTCGAAAGTGTAGTTGGAGTTAAGCTGCGGGTCGATGTCGTCGTATTCAGGCTCGGCAAAGGGGTTGCTGATGCTCACTTTGCGGCCTCGCTTCTGCTCGTTGAGCGTGATTTCGCTCGACGGGCTGTCCTTGACCACCCGCAGGCGGTAGCTGAGCTGCACGTTGTCGCCAAACTCGCGGCGCAGGGCCGAGCACAGCAGGTTGAGGTAGCGGCTCTCTATCTGCTCGATAAAGAACTGCGACGGCACGCTGAGAAACAAATTGTTGCGTCCGTCATCGTAATCGACAGGCACAATAGGGGCAAACCAAGCGTTGAACTGCTCGGCCGACAAATTGTCGCTGATGATGCGCAGACAATTTTTCCACTGTTGTAAAACCGTGTTAGATACCATATCGTTTACGTTATGAATGTGATTATATGCTTAACATGTAACTTTTCGCACTGCAAAATTGGGACTAAAATTGTTCATAAAAAAGCCGAAAAAAATTTGCATATTTTACAGCGGTTATAACAAGGCTGATTTGCAGACTTTTGCAAGCATAGGCTTTGGCGACAACGGCAAGACAAACGCTTGTGGCATATTGCACGATAAGTCAACGTGTTACACCTTGTGCAAAACTTCGCAACACGCCTACCACTTTAGTATACACGCCCTATGCATCACACTAACAATCAAACCGTTATATTTATTTTAGCAATACAAAAAATTAGTCCATTATTTAGAGCGCATCTAAACAATGGACTAACAGGCATATTAGTCAACAAGCGTCAGAACACCTTGATGGTGACGTAGCGCTTGGGATTTTTCTTAACATCCTTAAGCAGCGAATCGAGACTCATGACAGAGCTGTTGGCGTTGTTATACAGGGCTTTGTCGTTGAGCAGCAAGCCGAGCGACGACTCCTTGTTGTTGAGCTTGGCCGAGAGGGCCTGCAGGTTGGCCACCGTGGCATTGAGGCTCTTGATGGTGGAATCGAGAGGCATGTTGCTCACATTGGCCGAAAGGTGCTTGATGTCGCCCGAGGCGGTGTAGAGGTTGCCGGTGACGCCCTTCACGTCGCCCATGATGCCGGGAACCGAGCGGTTGAGGCTGTTCATGAGCAGCGTCAGCTGCTGCGAACTGCGTGCCAGTTCGGCAGTGATGCCGTCGAGCCGCGACACCGAAGTGTTGATTGCGGGGTTCGACAGCACGCCGTTCACATTACTCAGAATCGAGTCGATCTTTGGCAGCATGGCCACCACCTGAGGCATCACGTCGTCGCCCACCTTGTCCATAAGGCCAGCCTTGACGGCAGTGGGAATCTCGTCGCCGACATTATAATATGAGTCGCTCTTGGCCAGATTGAGCGTGAGCGCAGCAGTGCCGAGAATGTCGCTCGACAGCGACACCTGCGAGCCGCGCGGCACGCGCAGCTCCTTGTCGAGGCTCATGAGCACCGTAATCTGGTTGTTGGCATAGTCGTAGTTTATCTCCCTGACCTGGCCCACCTGGAAGCCGTTGACAGTGACTGGGGCCGACACGGTAAGCCCACCTACGTTTTCAAACTTGGCATAGTAGAAATTGGCCGGCTTAAACAGGTTGATGCCCTTGAGGTATTCAATGCCCCAGTAGAGCAGACACAGGCTGACCACCACGGTGAGTGCAATCAGAACGTTCTTGGTGAAGAATGATTTCATTTTATAGTTTGCTATGTGTTATTAATCAATATATTGCGTTTCGACTCTGGCAAAGGGCCAAAACATTTTGCAATATTAGTCAAATTAGGCGAATGCTCGCTGTTCCATATCTTCATTTATATCGTCAATATTCCGTTGGCACAGCGCCACGCCATGGCAATATGGTGCAAAATTAACAAAAAACCGCCACTTGCATTAATATATGTGGCCGCATTTTTTTAATGAACGCGAAAAAACGCTATTTTTGCAACATCTATTTCTAACGTGTCACACTAATAATTAAAGCATAGCAACACAATCATGTCACAGCATCACGTCGACAAGACATACGGTCTTATTGGATACCCGCTCATACACTCATTCTCGAAGGACTACTTCAACCAGAAGTTTGAGTCGGAGGGAATAAGCGCAGAATACGTCAATTTTGAGATTGACGATGTGAACAAACTCACCGAGATTATAAGCGAGACGCCCAACCTGTGCGGACTCAACGTGACGCTGCCCTACAAGCAGCAGGTGATTCCGTTTCTCGACTCGCTCGACGAGGGGGCCAATGAGATTGGCGCCGTGAACGTGATTCGCTTTGTGCGCAACAGCGGCGAGGGGCTGAGCCTGCGCGGCTACAACAC
>CALBLR010000405.1 GCA_937896015.1 uncultured Prevotellaceae bacterium
CGTGGCGGCAGAGTCGCGCGAGGCCAGCGCAAGGCAGGCCGTGATTTGATTTTCGAGCAGTGATTTCAGGCGCTCGCACTGCAGCCCCAGCCGGTATTCCAGGTTGAAGCTGTTCACATTGTCGCTCCCGAAGAAGCCGGGGAACAGCAGTTCGCGGCACAGATCGATGATCTCCCTTATGAGGATCTGCCGGGGCAGCGGCTCACGGCCAAACCGCATGTGGCACATGCCGCGCGCATCGATGTCGCGTGCCAGCAGATGCACCGTCTGCTTCAGTTCCTCCTCGTTGGTGTAAGTGTTGTTGCCCATCATGTGAAAAAAGTGCGCAATGCGCTAATATGCTGCAAAATTAGCGATTTTCGGCGTAACGGCCAACACAAGCCGGCCCACTTGCCAAATAAATTTGTGCGCCAGGGCGGCAAAAACGCAAAAAATGCGCCACCCGTTTTATTGGGGTGGCGCATTCATTTACTAATAATTCTATGTGTATCCCAGCGTGCGCGGTGTGCTGGCCGGTATTATGCTGCCAGAGAGAGGTGCGCAAACCACCGGCTCAGGCACTGCACGCTGTTGAAAAAATCACTGCTGGTCGCTGTCCCACCACACGTTGATGGTCCAGACATCGTCGGCGCGGTTCCATGTAACCTCATTGCCCTTTGAGTCAACTAACGTTGCACCAGGCACTTGGGCACCGATGGCCTGCAGGTTCTTGCTGTTATACTTGTACTCATGCGAGCACTGGCACCAGCGGCGGAACTGCTTGCCCAGCGGAATCGCCTTTTGGGCAGCTGTGCTCTTATAGTAGGCTGCGGGGATGTTCCAGCCCAGGAAGTACTCGGGGTTGAAGTCGTAGCGGCGCATGTCGTTCCAAATCTCCATCGAGAACAGGAGAGCGATGCGCTTCTGGGTGAGAATCTTGCCCAGTGTGAGGTCGCCTGCTGTGCCGATACCATTCTGTACGTAGTTGTCGATGTCGGCCTGAGCCATCGGAGTGAACGAGGGGCACTTCTCAAGACTCTGGTCCTCAGAAACCCAAGTTTTCAGTTTAGAGTTCATCAGCTCAATGCTGGCGCGCACGCCCTTGGCATAAGCCTCGTAGGCACCTGCCTTGTTGCCCTGATTGAAGAGCACCTCGGCGCGGATGAAGCATGCCTCGGCATAGGTGCCAATGTATGTGGGCGAAGAAACGCGGCTGTAGAACGAGCCAGACTCGGCCGAACCGTCAACGCCCTTCACGTTGCGGTAAAGCAGGTCGACGTTGGCAGCATAGCCCTTCGACGAGCTTGTGCTCTCCACATAGATGGTGTCGCCAAGACGGTCGGCAGCTGCATCCTTGCAATACCAGCGGCCTTCATTCTTGTTATAGATGGCGCGTATCGGGCCGCCGCTTGTGCGGATTGCCGACTGCAGATCGACGCCCATCGAGCGGCGCCAGTTGCCATTCCACTTGATCTCGGCAGGAGTGGTTGCACTCTTCCCCGACATTGCCCAAGGCAGGATGTGGTCGGCGCGAGGATCCTCTATGCCGCAGCCTGCAAAGTTGGTGAGGTTGTCATAGAGCATCTTGGTGGGCATGTAGCCAGAGTTCATGCCGCACACCGAGTACAGAGGCGAGTAGTCCACGGGCTCGTCCCAGCCCAGCACGTCGTGGCTCGAGCTGTTGGCGTCGGTGTGGTTCACAATGGTGTTGTCGGCATTGCTCTGCATTGCCTTGTCGAGGCATGCGAGAATCTCGGTGGCGTCATACTTGCCGTCCTTGTAGCTGCCGGCACCCTTCTTCACAAGGTGGTTGAGCCAGCGGGCCTTAAGCAGGTAGGCCAGTTTGATCCGCTTGTTGAGGTCGCCGCCGTTCCACGAGTCGCCCACAGCGAGAGTGGGGATATTGGTGGCTTGGCTCTGGCCTTTTTCAAGCAACTCGATTGCTTCATCAATGTCGCTGATGCAGCCCATGAATATGGTCTTGCCAGTGTCATATTCAGGCGTTGCGTTGGGGCCGCAAGCCTGGGTGTAGGGCATTTCGCCATAGAGGTCGGTCATCAGCATGAAGCCGTAGGCACGGAGCAGCTTGGCTGCGCCGGCATACTGATAGTTGCCTGCGGCCATGGCCTTGTCGTACATGTCCTGATTGTTGACATTTGCACCCACAAAGAACCACTGGTAGGGGGTTGTTACTATACCTTCGGCAGGCGCCCAGTCGCTCATGTTGGCATAAGTGCCGCCAGCGGTGTTGCGGGTCCAGTCGCCCATGGCCATTGACGAGCGCCATGCGGCAAACTGGTTGGCGTCGTTGGTGTAGAACTGTATGTGGGCCAGACGCTGCTGGTATTGAACGCTTACGTCTGTGGGGCTGTCGGGATTGGTGTTGATGTCGAGCCAGTCGTTGCACGAGGTCATCGACAGCATCGACATTCCAGCCGCACCCAGTAATAATGATTTATATAGTTTCATCTTTAATCTGTCTAAATTAATGGATAACAAGAATTGTTGTTTAGAATGTGAGGTTCACACCAAATGCGAAGCTTGCAGTAGAGGGAACGCCGCAGTAGTCGAAGCCTACCGACGAAGAGCCACCCACGCCCGAGCCGCTGGCTGCTGCTTCGGGATCGCCGTCGTAGTTGGTGAACAGAAGCAGGTTGGTGGCAGTGGCAGTGAGGCTTGCGCGCTTGATGAACTTAGTCTTTGCAAGGAATGCCTTAGGCAGAGTGTAGGTCAGCGACAGCGAGCGCAGGCGCAGCGAGTTCACATCGGTAATCCAGTTGGCCGACTCGTAGTTGTAGTAGCCGGTGTAGTAGTTCTTGATGATGTTGTAGCCACTCATCACCTTGCCGTCGAATGTGTAGGTCTTGTCGGCTTCCCAAGTGTTGGTCACCTCTTCGCCCTTTTCGTTAACACCGCTAATGGTGAGGGGCTGGTTGCGCACGTCGGCCGAGAACTGGCTGACGCCATTCTGGGTCATGGCATACTTGGTTCCGTTGAACACAGCGCCGCCAACGCGGAACTCCCACAGCATGTTGAGCGAGAAGTTCTTGTAGGTGAAGGTGTTGTTAAGGCCGCCAGTGAACTTGGCCTCACGGTTGGCCACCTCATACGATTTATTGTCGGTGGTGGGCATGCCATTCTTGTCAAGGATAAGACGGCCCTTCTCATCACGGGTCATTCTCTTACCGGCGATTGCCATAAAGTGGCCGCCGCTGAATGTTGCGGCCTGCACATTGCCATACTGCACGTCGGTCACATACATCACGTCCATACCTGCGGGCAGGCCGTCCATAGTGCCGCGGTTGCCGGCAGCGTTAAGGCTGACGTCCCAAGTGAAGTCCTTAGTCTGGATGGGGGTGCCGCCAAGGCTGATTTCAAGACCCTTGTTGTAAACCACGCCCACATTCTGCATGCAGAAGATGTAGCCGGTGGATTGCGGGCCGCGCGGAGAGATAATCTGGTTGATCGACTTATTGGTGTAGTAAGCGATGTCGAATTTCAGACGGTTCTGGAAGAAGCGGAGTTCAAGACCGACCTCGGTAGAACGGGTCTTCTCGGGCACCAGGTATGGGTTGCCACGCTCCCAGTTGTTGCCTACGCCAGTCACGCCGCCAAGATAAGTCTTAACAGGCCACAGAGTGGTGTTGGTCATGTAGGGCACGGTGCCCTTACCTACCTCAGCCCACGAAGCGCGCAGCTTGCCGAATGTGAGCCAGTCGGGACGGGCCTCACCCATGAGCTCGGTGAATGCGATGGCACCGCTCACCGACGGATAGAAGAACGAGCGGCTTGCCTTTGGCAGAGTCGAGTTCCAGTCGTTGCGGCCGGTAACGGTCAAGAAGATGGCATTGCGCCAGTCGGCACGAAGTTCGCCGTAAACACCCACAAGGCGAGTGCGGCTGCTGCCGTGCTGGAACTTCTTGTTATCGTCGGTGGCGTTGCTGTAGCTGTAAAGACCCTCAACGGCAAAGTTCCAAGCCATCATGTAGTCGCGCACACTCTTGGCATACTCTGTGGTGGTACCCAGCATGAGGTTCACGTTGAAGTCGCCAAACTGCTTGTTGAAGTTGGTCATAAGGTTGGTGGAGAGGAAGCGGTATTTAAGAGTGTTGTCGCTCATCATACCTTTCTGCCATACTTGCTTAATGGCACCTTCGGGAGCATAACGGGTGGAGTTTTGAGTGGTGTAGGAGTCAACGCCCATGCGGTAGTTGATCCACCACCAGTCGGTGATGTCGGCCTTCACGTTGAAGTTGCCGGTGAAGCGCTCGGTCTTGTCAAAGAAATTGTTCTTGTTGATGATCCAGTATGGGTTGTCGCGCTCGTCCCACGGGTCGAGGCGGTTGCCAAACATGCGGTAGCGGTTGCCGTTCTCATCAAGGTAGTGAGTCATGTCGTCGCTGGGCGACCAGTTATACACGCCATAGAGGGCACCTGTACCGCTCGAGCCGTAGAGGGCTGCACCGGTCAGGGTCTTGGTGGTGCGGGCATCGCTGTAGGCGGCATTGGCGCCGAATGTGAATATCTTATACTTCTGCTCGCCATTGAAGCGGAAAGTGGTCTTGGTGTAGCCTGTGGTGGGCACAATACCGTCTTGATCGTAGAACGAACCCGACAGGTAGAACTTGCTGTTCTTGGTGCCGCCGGCCACGCTCAGGTTGGTATCCCACACGCCGCTGTTTTGGAAGAAGTTGCCTATGTTGTCGTAGCTTTGGGTGGAAGCGTCGTAGCGCTCGCCCCATGAGGTGTAGGCATAGTCGTTAAACACTGTGCCTGTGTAGTTGCCAGCGTCGTCATACTGGTCGTCCATGTAGCCGCGCTTGAACTGCGTCTGAGTCTTGGGCAGATTTGTGGCCCACGAAGTGATGTATTTGGCGCTGAGATTGATTTCAACGTTGCCTTCCTTACCCTGCTTGGTGGTGATGAGCACAACGCCGTTGGCAGCGCGCGAGCCGTAGAGTGCCGAAGCGGCCGGGCCCTTGAGCACGCTCATGCTCTCGATGTCCTCGGGGTTGATATCCATCACACGGTTGCTCGATGTGGTGGCAGAGCGCATCATGCCGTCGAAGGCCGAGTTGCCCACGCTCGAGGTGGAGTTGTCGTAAACCACACCGTCGACCACAAACAGTGGCTGGTTGTCCATGTTCTCCGAGCCGGAAGTACCGCCACGCAAGATGATCTGCGAGCCAGAACCTGCGGCGCCCGACGACTGGGTGATGTTCACACCAGCGATTTTGCCGGCCAGCGAGTTGATGGCGTTGGTGTTTTTGTTTTTCATAAGTTCATCGGCCTTGATGTCGTCGATGGCATAGCCCAGCGCCTTTTTGTCGCGCTTGATGCCAAGAGCGGTAACCACAACCTCGTCGAGGGTCTGGCTGCCGTCGTCCATTGTGATTTCCATTGAGCTGCCGGTCACCTTCACCTCTTGGGGCTTGGAGCCGACGTAAGACACGATGAGTGTGCTGCCGGGAGCAGCGTTTACCTGGAATTTACCGTCAAGGTCGGTGGCTGTGCCGTGCTTGGTGCCCTTTACCATGATGGTGGCACCAATCAGAGGCTCGCCCTTGGCATCTTTGACAACGCCAGTCACTTTGTTGCTTTGCGCAGCGGCGGTGAAGCCCACTCCGTTGAGGCTTGTCATGCCCACGGGAGCTCCACATGCCAGTGTCAGCGCAGCCAACAATACACATTGCTTCTTCATACGCACATGAATTTAATAGTAGTGTTACGTTTTTAGTTGTTTAGGTTTAATAATATTCCGTATCTAAATTGCGGACGGTTTCCATGCATAAGCGCATTTATGGTGCTGCAGCCCGTGCAGCGAGGTGGTGAAGAATCCGCCTTAATTTATTCTGGTTTATTTATTTTCTATATGCCTGCACTCCGTTTGTTCACTTCATGCAGCGACAAAGAAAAAACATTTTTTCATACCAAGCAACTTTTTTCTTCACTTTTTTCACTAATATGCACATGTTTTCAACCAATTATGCACGATTTATGCTATAAAAAATAGAATATGTTATAGAATTATGCTATACAGCATACAAAAACCAGTAGGCCAGGCCTTTTAGGGGCATAACCTACTGGTTTCATATTTTAGCGGGCTGTGCCGCCATAGGGTGGCAGATAGCCGCTTTGCGCTTACCTTATTTGGTTAGAGGGCGCCAAATTGCTTAAGGGTCATCGGGTTGGCCTTATTGGTGCGGTTGCCGCTGAGCAGCTGCAGATAGGCGCGGCCTATGTACCACGTCCACCAGTCGGTGAATGTGGCTTCCTTGCCTGCCGTTGTTGTGTACTTCAGCTGGCCGAGGTTCTCACCCGTGTTGGCATCGATGCGGAAAAGGGTGAGGTCGCGGCGCTGATAGCCCTTGCTGTTGAACACTGTCTTCTTGATGGTGGGAGTGAAGTAGCTTGTGGCCTCGCCAAAGGCAACGGCCTCGCCCACGTTCTCGTATTCGCCGGTCTCGGTGTTTTTGAGCGCATACTGGATTTTGTCCTTAAACGGAGTGCCGTCGGCCTCATACAGGAAGTTGAAGAAGCGCACCGAGCAGTGTGTTGCGGTCTCGGCCGTGCCGGGGAATGTGGGCACTTCGGGGGCCTCAAGCAGCTTGGGTTCCTGTGTAAGGTCGTAGACGAATGCCAGGTAGTGCTTGCCGGGCTTGAGGTCTTTCACCGTGCCCGAATATTTCACTGCCTTGTCCTTGCCCTTGAAGGCGATGTTGAGGTCGCCAGCATCCACGGCATAGTAGCGTGCCACATCGCCGCTGGGAATGAAGTTGTAGGTGGCAAGGAAGGTGGAGCCGTCGTTGCCATGCTCCACGCCGTTGATGTCGACGTAGTAGATGTAGTTGGCCGGCACACTGGGCAGCGGCACCACATAGTAGATCTGCACATATGCCTTGCTGCTGTTGTCAACCTCTTCAAACTGATAAGTGACATCAACGTCCGAGCACGAGGCCACAAGGGCCATGAGCAGGCACAAAGTTAAATATTTGATATATTTCATTGTAGTCGTCTTTATTTGTTTAGTAGTTAAATGAAATTGCCGTCTTGCTCAATCAGTTGGGCATGTCGCCAGGATATGCAAACCATGGAATCGAGCACTGGTAGTTGGCAGCGTCGCCAGCGATGGGGCGCAGGGCCTTGAGGTTGTTGACGTTCCACATATACTCCGAGTTGTAGCGCGGGCGCAGGCGGAAGCAGGGCGAGCCGGCGTTGTCCACATTGTAGGCCGAGCGGCGGTTCTGCACCTCGGCGGGCATCAGGTAGAAGCCCTTGTACACCTTGGTGGGGTCGTCGTCCTTCTTCTGGTTCACCATAGTCTTGTCGAAGCCGTTGCCGTTGGTGGGATACTCGCCGGTGTACTGGATGTCGTACATGTATTTGCGCTGGTCAACCCACACCTCGTTGGCACCCCACGGATACAGAGCCATAAACTTCTGCATCATGATGTGCGACAGAGTGAAGTCGGCAAGCGAAAGGCCTGCCACATATGGGCCGTTGAGGTATTCCTGGGCCAGGGCCTTGAATGTGGCCGAGGTCACCTTGTCGCCCTGATGGTAGGTCTTGCCGTCGCTCAGGGTGACGAGTTTGCCGGGCACTATGTAGCTTGCGGTGAAGTCCATGTCGGCTGCAAGGGCCTTCTTCCACGTTTCGAGAGCGTCGGCCTTGCTGCCATACTTAAACTGGATCTCGGCGAGGTCAAACAGCAGTTCGGAATAAGTGGTGAGGATGTAGGGGGCGTCGTTGCGGTAGAGCCAGCGGCCGTCGCCGTCCTTGGCATCGTCCACAGCCTCGCGGCGGCCATGGAAGCCGGGAGCGGTGGAAATGGGGCCGCCAGCACTGGTGAAGCCGCTGCCCACGTAATAGAGCTTGCGCAACATCTCGTGGTCTTCAATTGTGGCCATCGAGTTGCTGTCTTCGGTGGCGAGTTTCACAAGGCGGCGCGGGTCGAAGTGGCCTACGATGGCTGTTGTGTCGCTTGTGTACTGCTTCTCGGCCAGCAGGTAGGGATAGTGGTCGAGGTTGTGCACGCTGTCCACGTCGCGAATCTTGTCGCCCTTGTCGTCGTATTGCGGAATTGTGCCTGTGAACAGCTGCACGGCATAGTCGTGCTGGAAGTAGCTGTAGCTGAGGTTGCCGCGGTATGGGCCCCAGAAGTTGTTGTAGGCAGTCTGTGCCGCATCGGCGCCGCCGCCCTCGATGGTCACGGTAGCGTTGTCGGCGTTACTTGCAAACGACTTGCTGACAGCGTCGATAAACTCGTCGTAGTATTTCTCCTTGAAATCGTCCTTGCACGAGAGCGAGGCCAGGTTGCGGGCAATCACTGCGTAAGCAAACTTAATCCACTTCTCCTTGTTGCCCTTGTAGATGTAGTCGTTGTTGGTGATGCGGTTGCCATAGTTGGTCTTGTCGTCCTTCTCAAGATACTCGATGGCCTGCTTGGCCCATGCGCGCACCTGAGGGTAGATTTCCTCCTGGTAGTCGTAGTGGTGCGAGGTGAGCCCTGACACGAATGCCTCCTTCATCGGCACCTCGCCGTGCTGCTTGGTGAGCAGATCCCACGAGAAGGCTTTCATGGCCAGTCCCATGCCGGCCAGTGTCCAGTTTTCGGCCTTCACGCTCTGGTCGATCATGTTCTCCAGGTTCATGCCCTGGCTCCAGTACACCATGCGCCACACCTGGCCGCCGGCGTCAGAGCCCTTGCTGTAGAAGTGGCTGGCAAAATTGGTGTAGCTCGAGGTGCCCATCATCTGTGTGATGGGAGCCACGGCGCGCAGGTCGTAGTAGATTTCGTTGTAGGCCTGCTCAATGCCCGCCAGATACAGGTAGCCCTCAACATAGTCGGGAGCGTCTGTGTTTCTGTTCACGTCGAGGTAGTCGTCACAGCTGGTGGCGCCCACCGACAGCAGCACTGCCGACGCGATTGCATATAATAATGATTTCTTTTTCATTTATTTTAAGTGATTTAATGCTTACTGTGTTATAGATGATTAGAATGTCACACTCAGGCCAAACGAATAGGTGCGGGGGCTGGGCAGCGACCAGCAGTCGTAGCCCTCGCCGCCGGTGCCGCCTGCGGCTGCCGACATGGTGTTGCCGGCCACGTCGATGCCAGTGTAGTTGGTGATGGTGAAGAGGTCGTTGCCCGACACATACACGCTTGCGTTCTGCACTGCACCGCCAGTGACGCGCTTAAGCCAGCCGGTGGGCACCACATAGGCGAAGCGCAGCTCCTGGCAACGGATGTAGTTGATTTTGTGCTGCACCCAGTCTTCGTCGGCGCCGCCGTAGGGGGTCTTGCTCATGTCCACGGCAATGGTGTTGACGGTGGGGTTCTCTGAGTCTTGCAGTCCGTCGTAGAGCACACCCTTGAACACGTATGAGCCCGACTCGCGCAGGGTCACCGAGGCGTCGCTCAGACCGTTGCCCATCATCGAGCGCATGGTGCCGTTAACCACATCGGCGTGGTAGCGGCCCTGGAACATGGCGCTCAGGCGGAATGCCTTGTAGCTGAGGCTGGTGGTGATGCCGAATCGCAGCTTGGGCTCGCGGTTGCCCAGAATGCTCCAATCCGAGCTCACGCGCGGCATGCCGGTGGTGGGGCTGATGAGCACATCGCCGCGCTTGTTGCGCTCATAGGCGCGGCCGGTGACGGTGGTGATGGGGCTGTGCAGCATCACGCCGTTGCGGATGTTGCCCGAGTTCCAAGTGTAGGCGTTGTAATACTCCTTGAGGTTTTCGGGCAGCTCCACGATTTCACTGCCGGTGTGCGAGATGTTGAGGCCCACGTTCCAGCGCAG
>CALBLR010000406.1 GCA_937896015.1 uncultured Prevotellaceae bacterium
AGTCACCCACAGCTTCCCGTTAAGAAATGTGATACTCTGCGTTGCCCGGACTTTCCTCTCGATACCGCCGAAGCGAGTGACGAGCGACAAGCCGCCATGCTGTCTCGTGCTGCAAAGTTAGTGATTATTGTCTTTTCGGGCAACCCTGGCAGGTGCAATAATTCGCCTATGCCACGGTTATCAGCCTTCGCCCTGTGTCTAATAGCAGCCCGATTGCCCACTTTATGATGATTATCGAGCACACTATGGCCACAGCAGAGTCGATCCAAGTGATGCCCCACAGCTTCACGCACAGCAGTCCCACGATGGTCCCGACGCCGGTCATGGCGTCGGCCACCACATGCAAAAATGCCGAGTGGCTGTTGTAGTCGCCTTCGCCGTGCTTGAAGTGCAGCGCATAGGCGCAAATCAGGTTCACCGCCATGCCTGCTATGGTTATTGTCATTGCTTCAGCAAACTTGATTGGCTCGCCCCCGCCGGCTATGCGCTCGGCGGCCTCCACCGTGATTAGCACGGCAAACACCAGCAGCAGCACACCGCTGGCAAACGCCGCCAGGGCCAGGATGCGGTCGCCGCTGTAGTGCTCGTTGCCAGCCTTGCGCAGGTGGCGCACAAGCACATAGGCGCCAAGTGTGAGCCCGAAAGCCATCACATGGCCGCCCATATGAATGCCATTGGCCAGCAGAGCCATTGAGCCCGACAGCAGTCCCACCACAATTTCAAGCAGCATCACCACTGCCGAGAATGCTACTACAAACGCGGTGTGCCGCTCTTCTTTTGAACGCGATATCTTTCTTGTTGTCATTTTGTCATACTGTGAATAGCACTGCAAAGATACTGCAATATCGGCCTATGCGCAAAGGCGGAGTAAAACAAATGTGTCATGATGCACTGCCTGAGTCGGCCTTAATGTGGACTATTTTTAAAGAATACAAAATCGCAGCTATCTGATATTAAATTTGATTAATAAGCGGCTGCAAGGCATTGGAATTGCAGTTATAAATTGTACATTTGCAATGCGAACTGCAAAAGTTAAAATTAACGATTGAAATTATTAAACACGAAAATAATTAACATTTCATTATTATGAAACAGAACAAGAAATTAGCGATTTTGCTGGCTGGAGCCTCTATTTTCGGCTCGGCCTCGACACTCTTTGCCGCTCAGATTGCGGGCAAAGCAATCAATGATTCCTATATCCCGACCCAGGAGTCGGTGGCCACCAGCCAGTCGGCACTTGTCAACACAGCAGTGTCACGGCCAGCCTCGGCCAGCTACCCCGACTTAACGGCAGCTGCCGAGACCTCGCTCAATTCTGTGGTGAGCATCAAGTCGTTTGTCACTCCCAAGCAGCAACAGTACTATCAGGGAGGCAACGACTGGTTCGACCCGTTTGAGTTCTTCTTCGGCCCCGGCTTTGATGGCAACGGCACATCGCGCCGCCGCCAGCAGCAGCAACCGCAGCAACAGCAGAAGGACGCCGAGCCTCAGGCTAAGGGCCTTGGCTCAGGCGTGATTATTTCGGCCGACGGCTACATAGTGACCAACAACCACGTGGTTGACGGTGCTGAGAAACTCGAGGTTACGCTCAACGACAACCGCAAGTTTAACGCGAAGGTGATTGGCACCGATGCCACCACCGACATCGCCCTTCTTAAAATCGAGGCTAAAGACCTGAAGCCTATGACGTTTGGCAACTCCGACAATGTGAAGGTAGGCCAGTGGGTTTTGGCCGTTGGCAACCCGTTTGGCCTTAACTCGACCGTAACCGCCGGAATTGTGAGCGCAAAGGCGCGTGGCCTAAACAAGGGCAACAACATGGGCATTGAGTCGTTCATTCAGCACGATGCTGCCGTCAACCCCGGCAATAGTGGCGGTGCGCTGGTCGACACCAACGGCGAGCTCATAGGCATCAACACCATGATATATTCGCAGACGGGCAGCTATGCCGGCTATTCTTTTGCCATCCCGTCGTCGGTAGTGAAGAAAATTGTTACCGACATCAAGCAGTATGGTTCGGTGCAGCGTGCAGTGCTTGGCGTGACATTTACCGAACTTGACGCCGACAAGGCAAAGGAAAAGAACATCACCGCCACCACCGAGGGCATATATGTGGCCAAGGTGGCCGACCGCAGTGCCGCCAAAGACGCCGGCCTTGCCGAGGGCGATGTGATTGTGAAGCTCAACGGCCACGATGTGAAGAATGGCGCTCAGATGCTTGAGCAAATGAGCAAGCTTCGTCCGGGCGACAAGGCCACAATCACATATTACCGCGACAACAAGCTTAAGACAGCTGAGGTTACACTTAAGAACAATCAGGGCAACACCAAGATCACAAAGGCTGTAGACATGATGTCGCTGGGTTGCGCATTCCAGGAGCTCACTGCTCAGGACAAGAAAGACCTGGGCATCAGCAGCGGTGTGAAGGTGAGCGGCATAAAGGAAGGCAAGTTTAAGAGCGCAGGCATCAAGAATGGCTTCGTCATTACCGACATCAACAACATGCGCGTCAACAGCCGCGACGATGTTGAGACCATCTACGGCCAGATCATGCGCGACAACGACAGCGACAAGGTGATGTTCATCACCGGCATGTATCCCACCGGCAAGAAGGTGTATTACGCTGTCGACCTCACCGACTGACACCCACTTAAACCGAAGCCGCAGCTGCGGCACAGCAACGCAAGATAAGAATTAGCAATCCCGACGCTTCTCACAACGAGAGGCGCCGGGATTGCTGCTTTTCGTATGCCTGTTAATTAAGCGTGCAGAATTTTGAAGATAAGCTCTTTGAGCAGGGAATAGCCGTCTTGCCGCGACCCGTGGCCCTTGCTCTTTGTGTCGCATTCACGCAGATAGCTGATTATGTTCACGCACGCAAGTGTGTTATAGTTTTGTGCCGCTTGCTTAAACTTTTTGAGTCTGAACAGCGACTTGCAGTTGCACTGCTTCATAAGCCCCTCGTCGGTGCGGTCGCGGCTTGTGCGCAGCAGCAGCACGCTTGAGAAGAACGAGAACAGCTGCGACACAGTGATTGTCACGGGGTTGTGCTTGGGATTCTTCTCGTAATAGTCGATTATACGGTAGGCTTTGGCCCCGTTGCGCACGATTAGCGCGTCTTCAAGCTCAAAGTTGTTGTAGTCTTTGCTTATGCCTATGTTTCTCTCCACCAGTTCAGGCGTAATGCTTTTGTTTGGGCCTACCAGCATTTGCAGCTTGGATATTTCGCCAAACAGTCGCGACAAGTCGGTGCCGATGCTGGTGGCCAGCATTGTGGCCGACTTGTTGTCGATGCTAAGGCCCAAATTCTTCACGTGGCTTGCAATCACGCCCGGCAGTTCGTAGTCGCGCACCTTATTTGACTCAAACACCACCCCGGCCTTGCTGCTTTTCAGCTCGTCAAGGAAGCCTTTAGCCTTTATTGCCCCGCCCTTGTTGCAAATCACCAGTATGGTGGTGTCGAGTGGCCGCTGGGCGTAAAACTTAAATGAGTCGAGGTTGCCCGTTGCGCTGCTTTTGCCGGCATTTTGTGCGTCTTTCAGCACCACCACCTGCCGCTGCGCCATCACGGGATAGCGGCGGCAGGCGCCTATCAGGTCATTGATGTTGGCGTCGGCGCCATAGGCAACGGTCAGGTTAAAGTCTCGTTCGTCATCGCTAAGGGCGTTGGCCACAATCAAGTCGGTGAGACTGTCGATGTAATAGGGCTCTTCGCCCTCAAGCACGTATATGTGGCGGAACTTGTGCTGCATTATTTCGTTGCGCAGCGATATGTAGCTCACGCCGGTCTTTTTAGGTGGCATGCTGTGTAATGCTTAAAAAATGCTGGTGGAAAAAATTAGCTTTGCATGGCCCGCTTGATTTCGGCACACATCTTTTGGCAAGCTTCCCTGGCGGCTGTGGAGTGGGGCGCATAT
>CALBLR010000407.1 GCA_937896015.1 uncultured Prevotellaceae bacterium
TTTTTCACCATGATAGCTTTTGGCTACGCCTATGGCGTGCTCAGCACCTATCTGGCCATCTATGGCAAGGAGCGCCTGGGCATCACCAGCGGCACGGGCACCTTTTTCATGCTGCTGGCAGTGGGGCTTATGGTGTCGCGCTTCGAGGGGGCGCGCACCCTGCGCAAGGGGCGCATCACCTTCAACGCCTCGGTGGGCATGCTGGTGTCGGTGGCGGGCTACACGCTGTTTGTCAGTGTCAACAATCTTTGGGGCTACTATGGCGCGGCGCTGCTCATAGGCCTTGGTAACGGCCACTTGTGGCCGGCATACCTCAATATGTTTATCAATCTGGCCACGCGCGAGCAGCGCGGCACGGCCAATTCCACACTGCTTGTGTCGTGGGATGTGGGCATAGGCTTTGGGGTGCTGATGGGCGGCGTCATGGCCGAGCATTTTGGCTACGGCGGCGCCTTCTGGAGTGCGGTGGCAGTCAACCCGGCCGGCATCGCCGGCTACTTCGGTCTTGCGCGCCGCCACTATCTGGCCCACCGCCTGCAGCAACCTTAATTCTGGGGCTTGCCTTCCGGCAGCTTGCGCGCCTGGCTGGGTGTGATGCCGAATGTGCGCTTAAACACCTTTGAGAAATATGCGCTGTCGTCGAATCCGCAGTCCATGGCCACCTCGGCTATGCTCTGCCCGGGGTGTTGCGCCATTATGCGGCGTGCCCGCGTCATGCGCAGCCGCATCACATAGGCGGCGGTGGAGTCGCCCGTGATTTGCGACACTTTGCGGTTGAGCTGCCTCGAACTCAGGCACATGCGCGATGCCACGCTCTCGATGTCGAACTTGCCGGCGTCGATTTGCTGGCCCACCACCTCTACCAGCTTGTTGAGGAAGTCGCGCTCCACCTTGCTCAGCACCTGCTCACTTTCGGTGCTGCCGCTGGCCACGGCCTGGCGGTACTTTTCGCGCAGCAGCTGCCTTTGCTCCAGTAAATTGCCCACGCGCACGTTCAGCTCCTGCGGGTTGAATGGCTTGTAGAGGTAGGCGTCGGCTCCGGCCTCCAGCCCCTTTATGCGGTCGGCCTCGGTGCTGCGCGCTGTGATCATAATCACCGGAATGTGGTTAAGAGCCTGCGATGCGCGAATGTCGGCACACAGTTCAAGTCCGTCTTTGCCAGGCATCATCAGGTCGGTGATTATGATGTCGGGCAGCAGCTCCTTGGCTTTCTCAAGTCCCTCAATGCCATTGCTGGCATAGTGCAGGCGGTAGGCCTGCCGCAGTTCGCTGCCTATGTAGCGCGCTATGTCGGCATTGTCTTCCACAATCAGCACCATGGGCGCGCCAGCCTGGTGTGAATCCGATTGTGCAGGCGCGTTTGCGCCAGGCCGACTGGCGAGCAGCTGTATGCCTTCGTCGCTGTCGAGTTCCGACGGGTCGAATCGGCGCCACGTGCCGCTGCCATAGCGTGCGGGCAGAGTCACCGTGAACGTCGAGCCTTTGCCCACCTCGCTCTGCACCGCCACTTCGCCTCCCATGGCTTCCACCACCTGCTTCACAAGGGCAAGGCCCACACCGCTCGACAGCGTGCCGCCTGCCTTTGCGCTGCGGCCCTGGTAGAACATGTCGAATATGTGTGGCAGGTCGGCAGCGGCAATGCCGTGGCCCGAGTCGGCCACCTCAATCGTCACCTTGCCGGCCTCGCAGCGCACGCTCACGCACACTGTGCCGCCGCCGTCGGTGTGCTTCAGTGCGTTGCTCAGCAGGTTGGCCATGATTTTGCTCATGTAGTCGGGGGCAAAGTCCATGTCGATGATGCTTGGCTGTGAACTGAAATTTAGTTGGATGTGTCGGGCGCGCGCATAGGCGTGGAGGCTCTCGGTGAGCATCTTCAGGTAGGCGGCCACATCGCCAGTGCGGTAGTCGGGTCGGCCCACGGCCGAGCGCACTCGGGCTATGTCGAGCATCTGGTTGATGAGTCTCAGCAGGCTCTTGCCCTGGCGCACTATGGTGCTGCCGGCCTCTTGGGTGGCCTTGGCTTTGCCCGCCTCAAGCCGCCCGTCGGCCAGTTGCTGTCCCAAGCCTATTATCAGGGTGAGCGGAGTGCGGAACTCGTGGGTGACATTGGTGAAAAATGAAGTGCGCATCTCATCGAGCTTCTGCAGGGTGCGCTGGTGGCGCTTGCGCATCACCAGGGCGTAGTAGAGCAGCGCTATGGCCGCCAGCGCCGCCACGGCCACAATGCCCGATGCCACAAGCACCACCTCCTTCATGCGCTTCTCGTTTTGGTAGCTTTGCCGTGCCGCGCTGAGTTCGGCCTTGCTGCGCTCGCCCTCATACTTTACGCGCACGTTTTGAATGTGATTCATGTTTTTCTCATTGGTGATGCTGTCGGAGAAGTCGCGGCTTGTGATGTAACTTTGCAGCGCCATGTCGCTGTTGCCGGTGCTTTTGTAGTAAAGGTAATACAGGCGGTAGGCCTCGGCTTCGTGCTCAAGGCTGTGCAGTTTGACCGCCTCGCGGGCTGCGCGGTCGATATACGTCTTGGCTTTGGCCATGTCGCCTTGGTCGAGATATACCCTTGCCAGCGACATGCACGGCTCCAGCCAGTGCCAGCGGTCGCTGTTGCCCTCCATCAGGGCATAGGCCTTGCGGTATTCACTTATGGCATCGGCATAACGCTTGTCTTGCTCATACAGCCGCCCGAAGCTGTTGTGACACAGCGAAATGCCCAGTGTGCTGCCCGCCTCCTTGTTGAGCTCAAGCGACTTGTGGTAGTAGACCCAGGCCGAGTCGGTGCGGCCGTTGTCTTCAAATATCGAGCCCAAGTTGGCATAGTTGATGGCCTGGCCCAGCGCACTGCCCAGTTGGTGCTCGCCCTCAAGGGCCAGGCGAAACACGCTGTCGGCCGTCTCCCAGTTGCCGGTGGTGAGGCAAATGTTGCCAATGCCGTTGAGCGACACCACGCGGCACTTGCGTGCGTCACGGCTGTCCTTGTCGCTGAAGCGGTTGCACAGCCCCAGGCCATCGTAGTGGTAGGTGGCCGCCTCGTCGAGCACTCCCATGCGGCGCATGGCGGTGCCTATGTTGTTGAGGGCCTTTATCATCTCCAGCGTGTCGGCCGCTTGCTCGGCGGCCTTGAGTCCGCGGCGGTGGGTGGCTATCGCCTCGGCAAAACGGTTGTTTTCGCGGTGCATTTTGCCCAGTTGCCGGCACACCACAGCCTCGCCCGCAAGGTCGCCCTTGCTGCTGTAGTCGTTAAGCATGGCGTTGAGCGCGGTGGTGTCGGTGACGGCCGTGACCGCGCTGTCGATTTTGGCTTTCTCTTCGGCAGTGCGGCCACTGCGCTGGCTGTGGCCGCACGACGCCATGGCCAGTGCGCACATGGCCGCGATGGTGGCCCTGTGCAACCCTTTCAATGCAGGTGCTGTGATTGCTGTTTTCATCTTTGTTGCGGTTTTCTTTGGGTTTATATCTGTGCCTTGCGAGCGTGTATGGTAGCGGTTTGTGGCAAGCGCTGCTGTGCATAGCGGCGGCTTGGTTCAGTAAAATTACAAAAAAACCATGTTTTTCGCAACGGATTGGCAGAATATATTCATGATTGAATCGAAACGGCCTAATTACGGATTTGTAATTGCAATGCATTGTTAACCACTGCATTGCTGTGATAAAATGTCTGGATTTTCACTGCTGCGCTTAGCGCATTCGCGTGGATTTTACAGTTTTTTGTCCGGATTTTCACCGCCCGTTAGCAGTTTGATCCGGTAATTTTGCATCGTCGGTTGGCTGGGGCAGCACTACCCGGCCAGTTGGCACAGAAACAATCAAAACGTCAAAACCAATAAAAAACAAACCGAATTATGAAACTCAAGACATTTGCCCGCACTCTCGCCGCCGCAATGGCAGTTTGCACCGCCGCAATGCCGGTGCAGGCGCAGTTCAGTGTGAAAGGCATCGTGAAGCAAGCCAAGCACGACGCACAGAAAAAGGTGAGCCGCACCATCGAAGACAAGGCCCGCGAAGGCATTAACTCGGCCGTGAACGACGCTGAGCGCCGCGCCACTAATGCCGTGACTGGACTCAAGCAAGACGAGTATGACCACCCCGACTACGTGGAGGTGAAGACCAAGGACCAACCCTATGACAAATACACCATCTACCGCTCGAAGAAGCTCGTCAGCCCCACTGACTACAGCCAGATTGCGGCCAACTACCTTTATTACATGCTGCGCACCAAGCAGGCTGCAGCCAAGGGCAAGGATGATGAAATGTGCACCGACTACTATGAGATGATTAAACTCAACAAGATGCTATCCGAATGCGCTAAAACGTATGGCGACGACCTTAATCTGCTCTCGGGCGACATGCAAAACGAGAATGTGGCCGTGATTAAGATGGTGTATAAGGCCATGTATGCCGACAAGGGATTTCCCAGCGACGCCAACGGCAAAACAACCGATGGGCTCTACAAAAAACTTAATTGGGTGGTCGACAAGGCGCTGAAGTCGAAGTCGCAGGGCGTGCGCCGCTTCTACTATGACTTTGCCTATCCCAACTATGTGATGGCATGCGGACAGCTGATTAACGACAGCGACAAGAAGGTGAAGAAACTGCTCGATGGCCTCACAAAGATGTATGAAACCACCGCCGACTATCGCACCGCCGCCGACTACGAGCCGCAGATGCCAAGCGGCGAGGTGGCCCGCAACGAGAAAATAAAGGCTGAATTCGAGGCTAAGGCTGCTGCCGAGAAGAAGGCCCAGGAAGAGCGCGAGGCAGCCGAGCGCGAGGCCAACTCGCGCCCCATGCCTAAGCCTGGCATGAAAAACGCCTCCTTGGCCGCCCAGTGCCTTAAACTGGCCAAGGCCGACTATCCCGACTGGAACCCCACGCAGGCCATAATCAAGAGCCGCAATTGGCAAATCGACCGCCAGTATGGCTCTATAGTGCGCCGCCGCATCACGGTATACCTCATTTGCAACGATGGCGGACAAAAGGTGGCGCGCGCTGTGAGCTATCAGCAGCCCTACATGGGCGGTGGCCGCTATGGCTCGCTTCAGTACTTCGGCGTGGGCACTGAGTCGTTCTACATCAAGTAGTGGTGGCGTGCGCCAGCTGCGAAAACACACACATAGAAATCGGTATAGAAAGCAATTGTGCCCCAAAGAGGAGAGGGGACTCACATAATACACATACACGCATGGCGAAATTGCGCCACGTCTGGTTTTTATTCCGCCCGCATGTACACGGGAAAAAGTCTGATACCTTAACTTGATTGCACATCATAGAATAAATGCCGCTGGGCCACAATTCAAAGCATAATTGGTTTTGCGTTTTGTAGTTTGTGGCCCAGATGGCTTTGCTGTTTCTTTTCAATGCTCGGCGCGCGCTCACGAGATGGGGAACACGAGAAACACCGCCACGTCCCACAGGCAATGCGAAATCATCACGGCTGTGAGGTTGCGCCGCCAGGCGTAGATCAGCGCCCAGAAGCCTCCGCACACCGCGGCTGCGCCTATCAGCATAAGGTTGAGCGACCACACGTGCACCAGCGCATACACGGCCGATGCGGCAAAGAACCCCGCCACCGGCCCCCACTTGGCGCTGAGCATGCGCTGCACCGTGCCGCGCCAAAACAGTTCCTCGGCCGGCCCGATGATGCACATCAGCAGCGCGCCCACCACCCAGGGGTTGTGGCCGGTGCGCAGTGAGTAGATGGCTCCCACCTGCGTCCCGGCAAAGCTGAACACGAGGCGCGACAGCCAGTTGCACACCCAAAACACCCCCCAC
>CALBLR010000408.1 GCA_937896015.1 uncultured Prevotellaceae bacterium
TCATGGGCATATCGCTGCCGCGCCAGTATGGCGGCCTCAACTTCTCGCTGGTGCCCTACATCATGGCCGCCGACCTGGTGAGCCGCGCCGACGCCAGCTTTGTTAACATCTGGGGTCTGCAAGACTGCGCCGAGACCATATGCGAGTTTGCAACCGAGGACCAGCGCCAGCGCTTCCTGCCCCGCGTGTGCGCGGGCGAGACCATGGCTATGGACCTCACCGAGCCCGACGCCGGCAGCGACCTGCAGTCGGTGATGCTCAAGGCCACCGAGGCCGACGACGGCACTTGGCGCCTCAACGGCGTGAAGCGCTTCATCACCAACGGCGACGGCGACATCGCCCTGGTGCTGGCCCGCTCGGAAGCCGGCAGCCACGACGGCCGCGGCCTGTCGATGTTCATCTTCGACAAGCGCGACGGCGGGGTGACGGTGCGCCGCATCGAGGACAAGATGGGCATCCACGGCAGCCCCACATGCGAGCTGGTGTTTAAGAACGCCAAGGCCGAGCTGTGCGGCTCGCGCCGCCTGGGCCTTATTAAATATGTGATGAGCCTGATGAACGGCGCGCGTCTGGGCATCGCAGCCCAGTCGGTGGGTGTGAGCGAAAGCGCCTACCGCGAGGCCGACGCCTATGCCCGCAGCCGCGAGCAGTTTGGCCAGCCCATCATCAACTTCCCGGCAGTGTCCGAGCTGGTGGCCAACATCAAGGCCAAGCTCGACGCCTCGCGCACCATTCTGTATGAATGCACGCGCTTTGTGGATGTGTATAAGACCTACGACGCAATATCGCGCGAGCGCACCCTCACCCCCGAGGAGCGCGCCGAGCGCAAGCACTACAACCGACTGGCCGACGCCTTCACGCCGCTGGCCAAGGGCATGACCAGCGAGTTTGCCAACCAGAACGCCTACGACTGCGTGCAGGTGCACGGCGGCTCGGGCTTCATGCGCGACTACGCCTGCGAGCGCATCTACCGCGACGCGCGCATCACCAGCATTTATGAGGGCACAACCCAGCTGCAGGTGGTGGCCGCAATACGCCACGTGACCACCGGCACATATTCGGCCCAGATGCAGGAGTATGCCGCTGGCACCTACAGCGACGAGATGCTGCCGCTCAAGGCCAAGCTCGACAAGATGATTGAGGCCTACGAGCAGGCCGTGGCCACAGTGAAGGCCGTGGGCGACACCGAATACGTCAACTTCCAGGCCCGCCGCCTTGTGGAGATGGCCGGACACATCATCATGGGCTACCTGCTTATCTACGACGCGACCAACAAGCCCGAACTGTTCAGCAAGTCGGCTCACGTGTATGTAAACTATGGCGAGGCACAGGTTGCCGCCAACGCCAAGTTTATCGCCGAATTCCAGCCCGCCGACTTCGCCAACTACAAGCAAGACTAAACCGACACACACTCGCCTCTGTTTTGAGTGGTGGGGCTAACGCATTCTCCACCATGGGGCGAGCGCAACAAGCCTTTTTTACTTGAGGGCGCGCAACACGGGAATATGGCCGTGAGCGCGCCCTCAAGTGTTTTTTTCTCACTAATCAGTAGCATGACAAAGAAATGAACAACTACACTTTCCTCACCATGGCTCCGGTGCCGCGGGTGGTGGCCCGGATGTCGGTGTCAACCATAGCCACAATGCTTGTTACCAGCATCTACAACCTGGCCGACACCTTTTTTGTGGGCTACATCAGCACCCAGGCCACGGCGGCCGTGGGCATCGTGTTTTCGGTGATGTTTGTGCTCCAGGCCATAGGGTTCTTCTACGGCCACGGGTCGGGCAACTTCATATCGCGCGAACTTGGGGCGCGGCGCCAGCGGCAGGCCGAGCGCATGGCCGTGACCGGCGTGGTGCTGTCGTTTGGCACGGGAGTGGTGATAATGGCCGCGGGGCTGGCGCTGCTCACGCCGCTGTCGGTGGCACTGGGCTCAACGCCCACCATATTGCCGTCCACCGAGAGCTACATGGGCATAGTGCTGCTGGGGGCACCGTTTTGCACGGCCTCGCTCACGCTCAACAACCAACTGCGCTTTCAGGGCAACGCAGCCCATGCCATGCTGGCCGTGGTGGCCGGAGCGGTGCTCAACATAGCGCTCGACCCGCTGCTGATATTCGTGGCCGGAATGGGCGTGGCCGGAGCCGCCTGCGCCACCGTGGCCGGGCAGGTGGGCAGCTGCGCGCTGCTGCTGGCCATGACGCACCGCGGCGGCAACCTGAGGCTGCACTGGCGCAACTTCACACCGAGCAAGGCTTTTCTTTTTGAGATATTGGGCGGCGGCACCCCGTCGCTGCTGCGGCAGAGCCTGGGCAGCGTGGCCACCATACTGATGAACGTGGCTGCCGCGGCCTATGGCGACGCCGCCATTGCGGCAATGTCGATAGTGAACCGCATAACCATGCTCATCATGGCGGCCATTATAGGCCTGGGACAAGGCTATCAGCCGCTGTGCGGGTTCTGCTACGGAGCGGGGCTGTATGGCCGCGTGAAGGAGGGCATGTGGTTTTGTGTGAAGGTGGGCACTGCGTTTCTGGTGCTGTGCTCGGTGGTGGGTTTCGGCTTCACACACGGCATTATAGCCGCCTTCCGCAACGATGCCCAAGTGGTAACCATCGGAGCCACAGCGCTGCGCTGGCAGCTGGCCACGCTGCCGCTGATAGGCCTGTTCATGTATGCCAACATGATGCTGCAGACGGTGGGCATGACGTGGCGGGCCAACCTGCTGGCCTCGGCCCGGCAGGGACTGTTTTTCATTCCGGCCATACTGCTGCTGCCAACGGCCTTGGGCCTGCACGGCGTGGAGATATGCCCGGCGGTGTGCGATGTGTGCTCGTTTATGCTCACCGTGCCCATTCTGCGCGGCGCGCTGAGGCACATGCGCTGACGCCTTTCAGTCGGAGTCGCCGCTGTTGTTGTGGTTGCCAAACAGCCAGTCAAACAGCAGCAACTTCATGAGAAACGGCATTTTCTCACCATCCTTGTATCCGAAGAACCATCGGAAAAGGCTGATTTCTAATTTTACAACGGCTATGCATAGCCACACCACTGCAACGGTGGCTACAATCATAAGTATACTACTGAATATACTACTGAACATAATATCATGTGTTTTAACTGATTAGACTACTGTTTTTTAGTGTCATTGCGCCTCCGACTCGGGCTTCGTCTTGGGCAGCACCAAGTTGAGCAGCACGCCCACTATGGCACTCAGGCCGATGCCGGCCATGGTGAACGAGCCAAACTGCATCACCGCTCCGCCGATGCCCATGGTGAGTGTAACAGACACTATTATCACATTGCGGGTGTCATTGAGATCCACCTTGTGCTGCACAAGGTTTTGAACACCCACACTGGCTATGGTGCCAAACAGCAGCAGCATGATGCCGCCCAGCACGGCTTGCGGAATGGACTGCAACAGCGCCGACAGCTTACCTATCACCGAAAACACTATGGCTGTGGCGGCGGCAATGCGTATCACCTGCGGGCTGGTGACCTTGGTAATCGACATGGCCCCGGTGACCTCGCTGTAGGTGGTGACCGGCGGGCCTCCGAAGAACGAGGCGGCCAGGCAGGCAAGACCGTCGCCAAGCATGGTGCGGTGCAGGCCTGGCGACTTGGCAAAGTCTTTGCCGGCCACCGCGCTCACCACATACACATCGCCTATGTGCTCAATCACAGGGGCTATGGCCACGGGAATCATGTAGAAGAACGGCGCCCACGAGAACTGCGGCAGGTGGAAGCGGGCTATGGACGACGGCAGCGCGAACCACGGGGCCTGCCTCACCGGCTCGAAGTCGACCACGCCCATGCAGCAGGCCGCCACGTAGCCCGCCACAATGCCGCACACCACCGGCACCAGCTTGATAAGGCCGCGCCCCCACGTGAGGACGCAAATGGCTGTGGCAAGCGAAACCAAGGCCAGAGTCCAGTTGGTCTTTGCCATATCCACGCCGCTGCCCGAGAGCGTGAGACCGATGAGGATTATCACCGGGCCTATCACCACAGGCGGAAACAGGCGGTCGAGCAGCCGCCTGCCCTGCCACTTGACCAGCGCGCTCATCACAAAGTAGACCAGCGCCACGCCACTCAGGCCGGCAAGCGTGCCGGGCATGCCCCACTGCTTGCTGGCGGCAATAATGGGCGCGATGAAGGCGAAGCTGCTGCCCAGGAATATGGGCACGCGGCCGTGGGTGGCGAGGTGGAAGATGAAGGTGCCCAGTCCGGCAGAGAACAGCGCCGTGGCGGGGTCGAGCCCCACAAGCAGCGGCACCAGCACGGTGGCCCCGAAGGCCACAAACAGGAATTGCACTCCCACAATCCCCTTTCGCATAGGCGTCAGTTGGTCGGTTGTCATTGATATCTGTTTTTATCTTTAATCATTATTCAATTATTACTGCTGGCTGCCGAGGCTTTGACGCAGTTCGGCTGCCAACTGAAGCACACGTGCGTTAAACTCGGCCTCGGGCAGATTCCACGGCAGCCAGTGGATGGTGAAGCCGCGGCGCTCCATGCCGCGGAACCACGTCATTTGCCGCTTAGCAAACTGGTGGATGGCAGCCTCGAGGCGCGTGAACATCTCACGGCGCGTGATCTCGCCCGTCACATATCGCGTGATCCACTTGTATTCCAACCCATAGTAAATCAGGTCGTCGGGCGCAACACCGCTGTCGATTAGCCGCCGCACCTCGTCGGCCATGCCGGCGTCGAGGCGGGCCTTTAGGCGTGCAGTGATGCGCTCACGGCGCGTGTCGCGGTCGATGTCAACGCCAATAATCAGGGCGTTGCGCAGCGGGCGTGGCTCGGTGAGCTGCTTTAGGTGGGGGTTGCAGTGGTAGTAGTCGCAAATCTCGATGGCGCGTATGGCGCGCTTGCAGGTGTCGACGTCGGTGACATTGTGCAGCGCCTTGTATTGGCGCAGCATCTGCGCAAGCTCGTCGAGACTCTTGCCCTCAAGGCTGGCGCGCAGCTGCGGGTTGGCCGGCACCGGAGGCAGGGCAATGCCCTTCACAATGCTCTCCACATACAGCCCCGTGCCGCCGCACACAACAGCGGCATGGCCGCGACTGCGGATGCCGCCGAGGGCCTGGGCGTAGTCGCGCATGTATTCAAACAGATTGTAGCGGTAGCCAGCCGGACAGATGTCGATGAGGTGATAAGGCACATCGCCATACTCGTCGAGGTCTTTTCCCGTGCCAAGGTCCATGCCGCGGTACAGCTGGCGCGAGTCGGCGCTGATGATTTCGCCGCCTGTGGCGCGGGCAAGGCTCACGGCGCGGGCCGTCTTGCCAGAGGCCGTTGGGCCGGTGATTACATATAGGATTTCGTCGTCGTTCTGCTGGGCCATGGCACCATTACTTGCTCTTTAGGTTGTCGTCGAAGAACTTGAGCACGCGGCGGTAGAGCGGCAGGCGCACGTCGCAGCCGTTGATGCTGTGGTTCATGTTGGGATACACCATCATGTCAACCAGCTTGTTGAGGCTTGTGAGGCGCGACACATACTGCATTTCGTTGACAATGTGCACATTGTCGTCGGCACTGCCAAACATCACCATCAGCTTGCCCTTTTGCTGCGCAGCAGCTTCAAGCGGCGAACTGGCAGTGTAGCCGGCCTCGTTCTCGCGCGGAGTGCGCATGTAGCGCTCGGCATATATGGTGTCGTAGAACCGCCACGAAGTGACTGGGGCGATGGCCACACCGGCCGCATACTTGCTGCCAGGCTGCGACATGGCCATCAGGGCCTCGTAGCCGCCATAACTCCAGCCCCAAATGCCGATGCGGTCTTTGTCGACGTAGGGCTGCTGGGCCATGTGGCGCGCAGCCGCAAGCTGGTCGATGGTCTCGTATTTGCCGAGGTTCATATACACCACCGATTCAAACGCCTTGCCGCGCCCACCGGTGCCGCGCCCGTCGACGCAGGCCACTATGTAGCCCTGCGAGGCAAAGTATTCCTCCCAGTCGAGTTTCCACTTGTTGAGCACCTGCTGCGATCCGGGGCCGCTGTATTGCGACATTATCACGGGATACTTCTTGCTGGGGTCGAAGTCGACTGGTTTCACCATATATCCGTTGAGCTTCACACCGTCGTCGGTGGTCATTGTAAAGAACTCACGCTTGGGCACGTCGGCGCGCGTGTATTTCTCGGCATACTCGGCATTGGTCTGCAGGGTGCGCACACGCTTGCCCGTGGCAGTGGCGGTGACGGCATATTGGTTGGGGGTGCTGGCGTCGCTGTAGTTGCTTATGCAGTAGCTGTAGTCGCTGCTGAAGGCCGAAGCTGCCGTGGTGCCGCTGTCGGGACTTATGCGCCTCATGCGGCCGCTGGCGTCAACGCTCGCCACCACACGGTTGAGCTCGCCGTTGGTGGCCTGGAAGTAGAACTGCTTGCGGGCGGCGTCGTAGCCGTAGAAGTCGGTCACGTTATAGCTGCCGCTGGTGAGCTGCTTGATGAGCGCACCGCTCAGGCTGT
>CALBLR010000409.1 GCA_937896015.1 uncultured Prevotellaceae bacterium
GCCGCCTTGAAGCGGCCGGGGTCGGTCTCGCACAGGAACCCGTCGACAGTGAGCTGCTCCAGTATCTCTACTATGAGCGCGCGCTGCTTGGCGGTGGTGGCACCCACTTTGTCGGCCACCTGACGGTAGTTGTAAGGTATGTTTTCCTCGGTGTTATAGAAGTTAATCACTTTGTCGTGGAACTCACGTCGCTCCATTTTCAAAGATTTGAAGTTGTCTTTACTTGCCATAGGTAAGTGCTGTTTTTTTATCTTTATTTATTGTTCTGTTGTTCTCTCTTCTCTATTGCGTCATCGCTTGTGCGGCTTAAACAGGGCAAACGTCTCGATGGCCTCATATGAGGCCAGGCCCAGCTTGCAGTATGTGTCGGCCATGTGGCGGTTGCGGTCGATGGACCGCTGCCACGACAGCTTGTCGGTGTCGGCGTCGCGGAAGGGGGCGTCGTGCACCTGCGACTGGTGCTTGAGTATGGCGTTGCGCTTGTATTGGAACTCCTCGGGGCTCATGGGCACCGACATGTCCACATTGTCGAGATTCCACGACGACCACTGTCCGCGATACATCCACACGCGGCAATGCGCCATAATGTCCTCGCCCTGCAGCTGCTCGATGGCGCCAATCACGGTGTCGACGGCGCGCGCATGGGTGCCGTAGGGGTCGTTGAGGTCGCCGGCAAAGAATATCTGGTGTGGCCTGACCTGCTCAATCAGCGCTCTCACCGCCGCCACATCGGCTTCGCCCACGCGGCCCTGGCCAAACGGGGCGTCGGTGTAGAAGGGCAGATGCAACTCATGCACATGGTCGGGCTCCACACCCACATATTCGCACGACATCATGCCCTCGCATGTGAATATCTCACCCTTCACATACCGCATGTTGGCGTCATCGTCGTCGCCGGGGGCCTTGTCGTTGATGCTGTCAATAATCTCGTTGCCAAGGCTGTGCTGCATCTCCGAGCTCAGGCCATAGTGGCTGCTTATGCGCCTGATGAGCATCACGGTGCGTCTGAGGTCCTCATCGTTCACGGCCACATCGCCGCTCGTCTGAAATGCCACATGCACGTCGTGGCCCTGCATCACCAGGCGGCGCAGCGTGCCGCCCATCGACACCACAGCGTCGTCGGGGTGCGGGCTGAACACCAGCACGCGCTTGGGATATGGGGTGGCCCGCTCGGGGCGGTAGGTGTCGTCGTTGTCGGGCTTGCCGCCGGGCCAGCCGGTGATGGTGTTCTGCAGGTCGTTGAACACCTGCAGGTTCACGTTGTAGGCCGAGCCGTATACCACCACCAGCTCGCCCAAGCCGTTGTCGTGATAGTCCTTGTTGGTGAGTTTGAGTATGGGCTTCCCCGTCTGCATGCACAGCCACACTATGGCGCGGCGCACCAGCTGCTTGTCCCACACGCACGGGGCCACGCGCCAGGGGTAGTTGAGGCGCGTCAGGCACGAGGCGGCGTCGATGTCCACAATCAGATGGGCGCTGCTGTGCATCTGCAGGAATGAAGCCGGCACCTGGTCGGTGACCGGACCTTCCACCGCGCTGCGCACGGCTGCCGCGCTGTCGACGCCCCACGCCACACACACCATGCTGCGCGCGTTCAGAAAGTTGCTGATGCCCAGGGTGACGGCGGTGAGCGGAGCCACATCGCACTGGTAGCTCTCGGCTATGCGCGTGCGCGCGTCGTTGCTGAGCGATATCAGGCGGCAGTTGGTGCTGATGGCCGACCCGGGGTCGTTAAACGCCACGCTGCCGCTTTTGGTGAACTCGCACACCACTATGTCGAGGCCGCCATACTCGTCGATTTCAGTCTCATAGTCGCGGCACACGGCATACACGTTCTCGTCGGTGGCCTTGGGGCTGAATGTGCGCACGTTGTCGGGCGCAATGTCGATTTTGCTCAGCAGGCGCTCGTTGAGGCGGCGCATGGTGCTCTGCTCCGAGTCGAGGGCGATGCCGTTGCCCACCCACAGCTCGCTTATATTAAACACCACCACGTGGGCAAAACTCACCTTGTCGGCAAAATACAGCTTCACCAGCTCGTCGTACACATCGAGTGCGCAACGGCCTGCGCCAAGGCCTATCACGCAGCGGCCACGCTCGCGCACACACCGCTCGATCTCGGCGGCCACGCAGCGTGCAGCATCGGCTGCGCCCTCTTCGGGCGACGAGTCGATGGTGGTGCTTATCTTCTCGCATCGTGTGAGCGAGGCCAGTTCCATTTCGGTCTTGGGGTGATAGTAGTGCTGCGACACTTGGCCGAGTTTGATGAGCGAACTTAAATCGGTTCTCATAAGCCGTGTGAATTGATAATAACCGTGGGTGATTTACTTTTTGTCTTCCTTCTTTTGTAGCGTGGGCTGTGATGTGCCGCGCCGCACGGCTTCCCCGGCCTGCGGCTGTGGCGCATCTGCGCCGTTTAGCAAAGTTAGTGCAACTTGGCTTTATTTCAAAATATCAGGCGGTTAAAAAACCGCCGCAGCGCCTCGGCAAGCCAAGTTTTGAGGCCGATAAGGCACAAAAAAAGCTGCTTTCCGCCTGTGTGGGCAGAGAAGCAGCCTCAAACTTTTGTTTTACTGTGCTATTGTGCAGTCAGTGTTCAGATTATTTCTGAGCAGCTGCGCTGTCAGCAGGAGCAGCAGCGCTGTCAGCAGGAGCAGCGGCGCTGTCAGTAGCTGCGCTATCAGTAGCAGCGCTGTCTACTTGAGTAGTGTCAGCTGTAGAGTCAGCAGCAGCAGCGTTCTTGTCGGCATTGCCGCAAGAGAAAAGTGATACACTAAATACAACAGCAAGTAATAAAACTAACTTTTTCATTTCTGTAAATTTTTTAAATAATAAAACAATAATTTTCTTTTTCAAAATCGATGCAAATTTATAACAAAAAACTCACACGCAAACTATTTTCGCCTTTTTTTTTGCTGCTTTTGACCTTAAATAATCGTTTTTTAAGCAAAATTTGCAATCAAAATTTCATTAATCATCTATAAATCAGATGTGTAAATACTGATTTTTTGGTTTAATCGGTAAATGTTAATTAATGTTACCAAATTAAACCATCAGCAGTTTCACTTATACATGAAGCGCTTTATGCTGCGCTTAGGGGTCTTCTCAAACTCATTGGCCATGATCTCCACTTTGGCAATGCGCTCGTAGGGAGCCACCAGCTTGTTGAGCTCGGCCCGCACAGTCTCCATGTGGGCGGGCAGCTGGTCGCGCGTCACGCCGGCCTGGTCCATGGCGTCGTAGTCGGGATACACCAGGGCCACCAGCTTGCCGCCGCGGTCCACCACCAGGCTTTCGTTGACATACAGCATGTTGTTGAGCTTGGCCTCGATCTCCTCGGGATAGATGTTCTGCCCGTTGGCGCTGAGCAGCATGGTCTTGAGGCGGCCGCGGATAAACACCGTGCCGTCGGCGCTGAGCGTTCCCATGTCGCCGGTGTGCAGCCAGCCGTCGTCGGCCAGCACCTTGTCGGTGGCCTCGGTGTTGTGGAAGTAGCCCATCATCACATTCTCGCCCCTGACGCATATCTCTCCCGGCACATTCTCGGGATCGTCGCTCAATATCTTGCACTCCATGATGCCAGGCAGCACGCGGCCGGCGCTGTGAAGCACAAACTCGCGCCACGGCGTGTGGCTCACCAGCGGTGCGCACTCGGTCATGCCATAGCCCACGGTGAACGGGAACTTTATCTTATACAGAAACTCCTCGACCTCGGCGTTGAACGGAGCGCCGCCCACAATCACCTCTTCAAACTCGCCGCCGAAGGCTTCCACCAGCTTCTTGCGTATCTGCTCGTAAATCTTCTTGTCGAGCCCGGGCACGGCCAGCGCCCAGCGCAGCATGCCCTTGCTTATCATGGGCACTATCATCTTGCTGTAGATTTTCTCAAGCACCAGCGGCACGCAAATCACCAGGTTGGGCTTCACCTCGTTCATGGCCTTCACCAGAATTTTGGGCGAGGGTATGCGGCCCAGCAGCGTGATGTGGGCACCCACGGCCAGCGGCGCAAGCATGTCGAAGGCGCAGCCATAGGCGTGCGCCAGCGGCAAGAACGACACGCATCGGGTGCCGCGGCGGTGCAGCTGCGAATTGATGCCATACACTATGTTGCCGCTCAGGTTGTTGCCGCTAATCATCACGCCCTTGCTGTAGCCGGTGGTGCCCGAGGTGTAGTTGATCACCATCAGCCTGTCGTTGGGCACTTCGGGATAGCGCACATCGCCAGGGCCGAAGCCGCCGGGGTAGGCCTGCTGCATGTCGGCATCGATTTCGGCCAAAGCCTTGTCGACCTCCTTGCCGTCCTTCTGCGCCAGCAGCTCGTGGCTGTCGAGCGAAATCACCGATTCGATATTTTTCATCCCGTCGAAATCGAGGTTTTCCCAAATGCTGTTGCTCACAAACAGCATCTTAGACTCGCTGTGGTTGATGATGTGCTGCGCGTCGTGCGGATTGAACTCCTGCAGAATGGGCACAATCACCGCGCCATAGGTGATGGTGGCGATAAACACATTCACCCACGACGGCGTGTTTTTGCCAATCAGCGCAATGCGGTCGCCCGGCATTATCCCGATTTTCTTGAACAGCAGGTGCAGGCGCGCGGTGTTGCGCGCAAAGTCGCCATAGGTCTGCGTCTTTTTGGTGTTGTAGTCACTAAGGGCGGGGAGTTCCCAATTGTTGATGAAACTCTGCTCAAAAATCTTTATGGTGTTTTCTTTCATCATAACATTCAAAGCTGTTTTGGTGCTGGCTGCAAAGTTACCACATATATTTCACAATTGGCACACTTCAAGCGCTTTTGTGTAATTCGGCGTCTTTTTTTGCCGCTACACATTATTATATAAAGGGACAATTATAATTAATTCGGCCAATATCGGCCGAAAAATTTTGCACATTGCGGAAATATGATTACCTTTGCACTCGCAATCGGGGAGAAATCCAGATTGCCCCCACTAAACGGTGTGTTAGTTCAGCTGGTTAGAATACATGCCTGTCACGCATGGGGTCACGGGT
>CALBLR010000410.1 GCA_937896015.1 uncultured Prevotellaceae bacterium
CCCAAGGTGTGGCCATGGCCGCCGCGCTCAACTTCCAGGTGCCCATCACCGAGTATGAGCCGCGCAAAATCAAGCTGTCGATCACCGGCAACGGTGCCGCCAGCAAGGAGCAGGTGGCCGCCATGCTGCAGCGTGAGCTGGGCTTTGACAAGAGCCAAATGCCCGAGTTCCTCGATGCCACCGATGCCCTCGCCGCCGCCCTGTGCCACCATTACGAGAGCCGCAAGCCCGCCTTGGCGCGCGGCCCGCAGTCGTGGAAAGCCTTCATCGCCGCCCACCCCGACCGCGTGAAGTGATTGCCCGCCTGTGGCCCGATTGGAAAAAAACGCTGTAACAAAAAAGTTAAAATTACCGATAGTTTTGTTAAAAACACAAATAAGCACTATCTTTGCGCAAAAATTATATTGTTTTAGGCTTTTACACAATTAGTGACTCTGATGTCGGCAGCTAATCTTAAATATCAGTTTGAGCGCATGGCGCGCAAGGCGCCCGGCGCGCAATTCCGGTTTTTGCAACCCGCGTTTGGCTATCATCATTGTGAGCCGCCATTGTCCGCCATAACCGCCCCGTCCGACTGCCAATAGCTGTCGAGTGGGGCGGTTTCGCTATACTCAGTCGGTGCCGCCCGGCACGCAACGCTGAAATCTGAATATAAATCAATATATATACACTAATCAATCATTTATTAGTTCCTTATGTTAAAGAGAATCAAACTTTTCGCACTGGTGGCCATGCTGCTCACAGCCATGGGCATCAACGCGCAGGTGACGACATCGACTATGAGCGGTGTGGTTACCGACGAGAACAATGAGGTGCTGGTTGGCGCCACGGTGCAGGCCGTGCACGTGCCGTCGGGCACCAAGTACAATGCGGTGAGTAACCTCGACGGCCGCTTCACCATGCAGGGCATGCGCACCGGCGGCCCCTACACCGTGAAGGTGAGCTATGTGGGCTATGAGACCAGCCAGTACGACGGCATCAGCCTGCAGCTGGGCGAGACCTTTACACTCAACGCCAAGCTTGCCACCGGCAGCCAGAGCCTCAGCGAGGTGGTGGTCACCGGCCAGGGCCGCCTGCAGCAGACGGGCGCCGCACGCAACTTCTCGCTTGGCAAAATCGAGGGCGCTCCCTCGATCGACCGCAACATCTACGATGTGGTTAAGAACATGCCCCTTGCCAACCGCTCGAAGATTGGCGGCATCTCGTTCTCAGGCACCAACAACCGCTACAACAGCTTCCAGGTGGACGGCGCCGTGACCAACGACGTGTTCGGCCTGTCGTCGGGCGGCACCAACGGCAGCCAGGCCAGTGCCAACCCCATCTCGATGGACGCAATCCAGGAAATCCAGGTGGTGGTGGCCCCCTTCGACGTGCGCCAGAGCGGCTTCACCGGCGGTGGCATCAACGCCATCACCAAGCAGGGAACTAACGACTTCCACGCCACAGTGTTCGGCTACTACAACAACCAGGACTTCTATGGCAAGTATGACGCCTCCAACGGCAACGTGAAGAGCCCCCTCACCAAGCAGCACTACTACACTGTGGGTGGCAACATCAGCGGCCCCATCGCCAAGGACAAGCTCTTCTTCTTCGTCAATCTCGAGAACCACAACGAGAGCTACCCCTCGAGCTACTACGCAGGCCTCAACAGCACCTATCTGGGCGCTGCCACAGCACAGCGCATAGCCGACCGCTACAAGGAACTCACCGGCATCGATGAGTCTTACGGCCGCCGCGATGTGAAGCGCAACTCTTTCGACATTCTTGCACGCCTCGACTGGAACATCAACCAGAACCACAAGCTGGCTCTGCGCTACCAGCACCTCGACGCCTACGACGACAAGTATGGCGTGGGCTACACCACCTACTACTTCAACAACTCCACCTACCGCTTCAACAACCTCACCAACGCGTTTGTGGCTGAGTTGAACTCTAACTTCGGTCCCTCGTTCTACAACGAGCTGCGCGCATCCTACACCCGCGTGCGCGACCACCGCGACGTGCCCTATCAGGCACCCACATTCTACATCCGCAACGTGGCCTCTGAAGACGAGAGCCGCCGCAACATCACGGTGAACATCGGCACCGAGTACAGCTCGGGCGCCAACAGCCTCGACCAGGACGTTTACTTGCTGGAAGACAACCTGTCGTGGTACAAGGGCAACCACACCATCACATTCGGTACGCACAACGAGATGTTTGTGCTCAAAAACCTCTTCATGCAGTACAACAACGGCGAGTGGGCCTACAACTCGCTCGACGACTTCTTCAACAACAAGCCCAACGCATTCTACTTCCGCTGCGCCGACCCCGTGCTCAGCGGCGGCAACCTGCGCTACGCTCCCCAGACCAAGGCCGCTCAGCTCGGCTTCTATGTGCAAGACAAGTATGACTACAGCCGCAACCTGCAGCTCACCTACGGTCTGCGCGTTGACGTGCCCTTCATCATCAACAACCCCACCGAGAACCCCGACTTCAACGCCTTTGCCGAGAAGAAGGGCCTCGTGCCCCGCGTGGGCGAGACCCCCTCGACCAAGCTGATGCTGTCACCGCGCTTCGGCTTCCGCATCTATGCCAACGACAGCCACAACACCCTGTTCCGCGGCGGTCTGGGCCTCTTCACCGGCCGCGTGCCATTTGTGTGGATCTCTAACACATTCAACAACACCGGCATGGAGGTGAAAGGCACCACCATCAACAATGCTGCCGACATCCCTGCCGTCACCACCAATCCGCAAGACCTCGTGGCCAAGCTCGCAAGCGGCAAGGCCGCTCCGCAGGACATCGCCACCGTCAGCAAGAAGTTCCGCTATCCGCAGGTGCTCCGCGCCAACCTCGCTCTCGAGCAGCGTCTGCCCTACGGCTGGAAGTTCACCCTCGAGGGTATGTACAGCAAGACGTTCAACAACATGTATGTGAGCAACCTCGCCCTCACCCAGTCGGGTTCGATCTATGCAGTGGCCGGCTCGCAAGCCAGCGCAGCTCCCTACTACAGCGTTGACAAGAGCTACAACTCAATCATCAATCTCGAGAACACCGACCGCGGCCTCAGCTACAGCGTGAGCGGCATCATCGAGCGCAACTTCGACTTCGGTCTCGACCTGCTGGCCAGCTACACCTTCGGCCACTCAAAGTCGGTTAACGACGGCACTTCGTCGGTGGCCTACTCTAACTGGAAATACAACTACGCTGTCGACACCAACAGCCCCACGCTCAGCTACTCGTCGTTCGACCAGCCCAACCGCGTGCTCGTGACTGTGGGCTACACCACTCCCAAGTATGCCAACGGCTTCCTGCAGACCAACATCGCCGTTACCTACAACGGCTACAACGGCCAGCGCTACAGCCTCACCATGAGCGAGAGCACCGACTACAACGGCGACGGCTACCGTGGCAACTCACTGCTCTACATTCCTACTAAGGATGAGCTGAACAGCATGATCTTCACCGACATCACCACCAAAAAGGATGGCCAGACGGTGGTTAAGCAGTCGGCTGCCGAGCAGCGCGCACTCTTCGAGTCGTTTATCGAAGGCGACAGCTACGCCAAGAACCACCGCGGCGCTTATGCCGACCGCAACAGCAACATGGCTCCCTGGGAAAATCAGATCGATGTGCACTTTGCCCAGACGTTCTTCGCTCTGAAGAGCCGCGGCAGCAAGATCGTGTTCACCGCCGACATCCTCAACTTCGCCAACCTCCTCAACAAGGACTGGGGCGCAAGCTACGGCAACGTCTACAACGTGACTCCGCTCACCTGCGTGGGCACTCAGAAGCTCGCCAATGGCGCAATGGCAGCCAAATACCAGTGGAACGGCTACACCGAGCCTAAGAAGGCCAACATCAGCAGCCGCTGGCACGCTCAGATTGGCGTTAAGTTTGTGTTCTAATCACAGGCCGACTTTTAATCTCACATAACACCCGCATGGGGAGGGGATATGCGCACGCCATCGCGCTTCCCTCCCCATGCCTGTTTTTTTATGCCGCGCCAAAATTTGCGCAAATGGCGCGGAAAGGGTAAATTTGTACCTGACTCGCATTAAACCAATAAAAAAATATTCAAGCATGACTAAACGACTTATGACGCTGCTGGCCACCGCACTCGTGGCTATGGCAGCATTGGCCGCCGGCAATGGCCGCTACACCGTGATAGTGTCGCTCGACGGCTTCCGCTGGGACTATGCCGAAGCCTTCGACACGCCGTTTTTCCAGCAAATGGCGCGCCAGGGCGTTAAGGCGGTGATGTCGCCCTCGTTCCCAAGCAAAACGTTTCCCAACCACTACACGCTGGCCACCGGCCTCTATCCCGACCACCACGGCATAGTGGCCAACTCTTTCCTCGACCGGTCCACTGGCGAGGTGTATTCGCTGGGCGATGCCCGCTCGCGCACCAATCCGCGCTACTACGGCGGCGACCCCATCTGGCTCACGGCCAAGCGTCAGGGAGTGCCCACAGCCACCGTCTACTGGGTGGGCAGCGACGTGGCCATAAAAGGCGGCCACGCCACCTACTGGCACGACTACATGAAAAAGCCCTTGCTCACGTTCGGCGAGCGCACAGACGAGGTGCTGCGCCTGCTCAGCCTGCCCGATGGCAAGCGCCCGCACCTGGTGATGTGCTACTTTGAGGAGCCCGACCACAGCGGCCACAGCTATGGCCCCGTGAGCAGGCCCACGCGCCGCGCCATCGAGAGCCTCGACTCGCTGCTGTCGGCCATGTGGACGGCCATCCAGGCGCTGCCCATTGGCAGCGAGGTGAACCTGATTGTCACCGGCGACCACGGCATGGCTTGGACCGGCCCCGACCGCACGGTACCGGTTATGCGCCACCTCAAGGCCGAGTGGATCGAGCGCGTGGAGGGCAATCTGCCAGGGCAGGTGTATGTGAAGCGGCCAGAATATGCCGACTCGGTGGTGGCCGCATTGCAGGGCGTCGACCACATTCGCGTGTGGAAGCGTGCCCAGGTGCCGGCCTATCTGCACTACGGCACCAATCCGCGCATTGGCGATGTGGTGGTGCTGCCCGATGTGGGCTGGCTCTTCACCGACGGCCGCGTGGCCCAAGGCGGCTCGCACGGCTTCGACAACACCGCCAGCGACATGCAGGTGGGCTTCCGCGCCATCGGCCCCGACTTCAAGGCGGGCTATGTGAAGCCCGACAAGTTCCGCAACGTTGACGTCTACCCGCTGCTGGCCCACCTGCTGGGAGTGGTGCCATCGCCGTGCGACGGCAACCTCAACGAGGTGCAGGACATGCTTAAATAGAGTTCATCACGCGCCCGCACGTGGCGCATGCAGGCAGCCGCCCACGGCCTCCATGGCTTTGGGCGGCTGTCAGTGTTAATAATTGTGGCCATGGCTTTGCCGAATGGCTTTAAATTATTAATTTTGTGCCATCGGTTTCTACAGTCTATAGTGAACATAGTTCAAAATAATTATAATCAACCAATTCTAAAAGTTAATTTGCTAATGGCAACTAAATTTACAATTGCGACAGCCGCTGCCGCCACGCTGTGCTGCGTGGCCACGGCCAATGCCGCCGCGCTTAAAGCGCCCGCAGGCACCGACACCGTGTGCCAAGTGCCCTATGTGGAGAACTTCAACGATGCTTCTAAGGTGCTGAACCCCAAAACCACCTGCGACTACAAGGGCTGGACCATATTTGGCAAAAGCGGCAACACCAAGCGCTTCAAGGTGCGCACCAACTCCACCCTCAGCCCCGCCGGCGACGGCCTGTATCTGGTGAACAGCACCGTGTATGGCGCGCGCAACGACTGGGCCATTTCGCCCGCCGTCACGCTTGTGGCCGGCAAGCAATACACCGTGGCGTGCCGCGTTCTGGCCACGGGCGGCTCCACATCGCTCAAGGAGCACATCCGCCTCACCGTGGGCGCCGACACCACCGAGGCCGCCCAAAGCACTGTGCTGCTCGACCTGCCCCAGGCCAACTACAAGGAGTGGACTGTGGTGAGCGCTGAGTTCACCCCCACTGCCAGCGGCAACTACTACTTTGGCTTCAACAACTGCACCGGGCAGAGGGGCTATGTGGTGGCCATCGACGATGTGTCGGTGACTTCGGCCGACTCCAACGAGGCCGTGGCGGCGTTTGCTCTGCCCACCGACGGCGTGTTTACCGACCAAAACGAGATGCTGCTCTACGCCGACAATCAGCTCGCGTTCACCAACCTCTCGCAAAACGCCACATCATATCTGTGGACCACTGGCGGCAACCCCGGCACCACCACCGAGAAGAATCCTGTGGTCAACTACCCAGCCAGCGGCACCTATGAGGTGTCGCTCAAGGCGTCGAACGAGAGCAGCGACAGTGTGGCAACCGCCACTCTGGCCGTGAGGGTTGTGGGCGACGCCTACACTGGCACTGCCAAGACCCGCTGCGCCGCCGACTCGCTGCTCAGCGCCGACCCCAACTTCTCTACAGTGAGCATCGGCACTGAATACAAGTTGGGCTTTAACAAGCACTACAACAAGTTTGCCGAGCGCTTCAACCTGCCCGAGCGTGCCAATGCCATGGTTACCGGCATCCTTCTGCCCATTAGCAGATACGGCTCATCGTATGTGATGGGCCACAACGACTATGCCGTGACCATAAAACTGGTGGCCGACAGCGCAGGCCTGCCTTGCGAGTCGCAGGAGTATGGCCGCTACGCCACCACCGAGGCAGCCCTGTTTGGCACATCGGCTGTGACCAATGCTGTGTCAAACGTGTCGTTCAAGTCGCCCATCAGCGTAAGCGGCCCCTTCCACGTGGTGCTCGACTTTGACTCGAGCCTCAGCAGCAGCCTCACCGACTATTTGGCCCTGCGCGGCTACCGCCACGCCTCTGGCGCCACCACATTCTCGGTGTGCCCCGCCAGTGGCTGGACCACAGTGAAGGCCATCGGTGGCAGCGATGACGACGACGCTCTCGGCCTTGCCGTTGAGGCGCAGATCGTTATGAGTCCGCGCACGGCCACAGGCGTTGAGGGCGTTGGTGCCGATGGTACCGCCAGCGTGCGCGTGGCCGGCCGCTCGATCGTGGTCAGTGGCCTTGAGGCAGGCGAAGGCGTGGAAGTCTATAGTCTGCAGGGCGCGCGCCTCTATGCCGCCGTATCGGCAGGCGCGCCTCTCACCATCGACGCATCGGTTTGGCCCGCTTCGGCCTATATCGTAAAGACCGGCCGCACAGCAGTAAAAGTGCTCGTGAAGTAACCGCAGCATA
>CALBLR010000411.1 GCA_937896015.1 uncultured Prevotellaceae bacterium
GGTCTATTGTGGTGTCGGTGTCGGGCGTTGAGGGCTGCTCCTCAGGGGGGTAGAATGAGGCAAACGTGGCTGCGTCGGCGCCCAGTTGGCGGGCCAGCTGGGCGCGGTCGGGCCAGGCTATGGCCAGGCGGGCCAGCATCTCGTCGTTGCCCTCCACCCCGTGCTCTTTGAGGTAGAGCAGTGCCGGCAGGGCAAAGTAGGGGTGGCTGGCCGCCTCCTCGTCCACCCACTGGCGTTTGGCGCTCTCGAGTCCTGCCGCTATGTTAAGTGTCTTGCTTGCTGTGTCCATATCTGTTCGTTACCAGTTGCCGAATGTGGCGTTGAAAATCAGGTCGGCCAGGTCGTTGCATATCTGCGTGCACAGTTCGTCTTGCACGTCGCTCAGCATCTGGCTGCTGTCGAAGTCGCGGTAGGCCGAGAAGGTCTGCTCGCTCGACAGCGCCGGCTCGCGGTTGTTGATGTACTTCACGTGCACGCTTATTGTGAGGCGCGTCTTGCTGGCATAGGCGTTCTCGCCCACGGCCTGCGGCGTGAGCGTGTAGCCCGTGATTTCACCCTCAAGGCGCAGGTCGCTCTGCGGACTGTCGATGGTGCGCAGGCGCGTTTGCTGCGCCACCATGTCGGTGATTTTGTTCTCAAACAGCTGCTGCAGCGGCGGGTAGACCAGTGCGGCGCGTATGGGAAAGTTGCCGATTGATGCCGTTTTGTATTTGGTGTAGTCGAGCGATGCCCCGTTGAACTTGTAGAAGCTCACCGAGCATGCCTGCGCGGCCACCGCCACGGCCACAAGCGCCGCAAGGCGCAGTATGTGTCGCTTAATCCTGTTCATCGTTTTCTTTGCTGTTGCGTGAGTCGAGCCCGTATTGCTTTATTTTGCGATACAGTGTGCGCTCCGATATGTTGAGCTCGCTGGCCGTCTTCTTGCGCTTGCCACCGTTGCGCTCAAGGGTGCTTATGATGGTGTCGCGCTCAATGTCGCTCAGCGATTTCGGCTCGCCGTCTGCGGCTTGGGCGGCTGACGGCCTTGCCGGCTCGTCGATGGGCTCGGCCTCCTCTGGCTCCACGTCGGTGGCTTTCACATAGTGCACGCCGCCGGTGTCGGGACGGCCGGGCTTTATGCCGTCAAACGGTGAGTCGGGCATGTGCAGGCCACCGGCCTTCATCAGCGCGCTGGTGGGGCGCCGCAGCTCGGTCACGTCGCTGCCCAGGTGCACGTGTTGCGTTGCGGCGTTGGCAAGCAGCGACTTGAGGTTGTTGATTTCAAACTGCATCTTGGTGATTAGGCTGAATATCATGTCGCGGTCCATCGTGTAGTCGTATTTCGACTTGGCCGATGTGGCCGGCAGCAGCTCGGTGCTGGTGGGCAGGTAGCGCTCTATGGTGTCGCGGTCGATGGTGGTGCCGGCCTCAAACAGCGAAATCTGCTCCACCACGTTCTTCATTTGGCGCACGTTGCCCGGCCAGCGGTAGGCCAGAATGGCCTGCTTGGCGCTTTCGCTGAACTTCACGGGTGGCGTCTGGTGGCTGGCGGCAAAGTCGTGCGAGAATTTGCGCGTCAGCAGCAGCATGTCGTTGCCGCGCTCGCGCAGCGGCGGTATGGTGATGAGCACTGTCGACAGGCGGTAGTAGAGGTCTTCGCGGAAGCGCCCCTCCTTCACCTCGTGCAGCAGGTCCTTGTTGGTGGCGGCCACCACGCGTATGTTGGTCTTGCGCACCTCCGATGAGCCAAGCCGCAGATATTGTCCGCTTTCGAGCACGCGCAGCAGCTTGGCCTGCGTGGTGAGCGGCATTTCGGCCACCTCGTCGAGAAATATGGTGCCGCCGTCGGCCTCCTCAAAATATCCCTTGTGGTCCGATATGGCACCGGTGAACGAGCCTTTCTCGTGGCCAAACAGCTCGCTGTCGATGGTGCCCTCGGGAATGGCGCCGCAGTTCACAGCTATGTATTTCTTGTGCTTGCGCGGGCCGTTGTCGTGCACTATCTTGGGGAAGAAC
>CALBLR010000412.1 GCA_937896015.1 uncultured Prevotellaceae bacterium
GTGGAGCTACCGCTTCCACGCGCGGGAGAAGAACGCGGGCTGGCGCATCGACTACTTTCTGGTGAGCAACGACATCGCTCCGCGCATGGCCGACGCCAAGATTCACACCGAGGTGTTCGGCTCCGACCACTGCCCCGTGGAGCTTGATTTGGATGTGTGATGTGACGGCACCGCTCTAAAGGAACACGCGCTCGAATGCAATGCGCTCGCCGTCGCTCTGCATCACGGTGCCACACTGGCTGAATCCGCACTGCGGCAGCAGGCGCAGCATCTGCACGTTGTCGTGGTTGGTGTCGATGCGCATGCTGCGGCAGCCCAGCCGGCGTGCCTCGGCCATGAGCATGCGCATCCACCGTGTGGCCAAGTGGCGGCCGGCCATGCCGGGCGCAATGGCTATGCGGTGCACCACGGCATAGCGGGTGCCTTCGGGGGTAAGCCATCGCCCGCCAGTGATGTGGGCGTAGGCTGGATCACAGCCGTTGGTCACCAGTGCGCAGTATCCCACCACTTGGCCGCCGTGCAGCAGCACGCGTGCCACGCCATTGGCAATGTCGGTCTCCACATCGCTTACGGCGGGGTATGAGCCTTGCCACTGCGAGCGTCCGGCCAGCCGCATGGCCTCCTTGGCCTCGGCCAGCACGGCCCAGGCCGCTGCGGAGTGACCGCTCGTGGCGGCGGTGCTTGTTATTTCAATGTCGCTGCCGTTCATATGGCGCCGGTGTTTTTTAGTGTGAGGAAGCAGGCGGCCAGAGCCACGAGAATCACCACAGCCACCGTTATCCACAGTTTGCCCGTGGCGGTGGCAGCGTCAATTTCACCCTTGTCCCCTTCTTGGCCTATCTCATCCTCTTTTATTACCGCCGCGGCCTTTTGCAGGTCGGCGCGGCGCACCACCACCTGCACGGTGGCCAGCCGGTAGGGCTGGCCGCTGCCCGACCCCATCACCTGCGCCTCGATGCCATTGGTGGCCAGGATGTCGCGCACCATGGCGGCGTTGAACTCGGTGTATTCGCCCAGTCGCACCAGGTCGTTGCTGCTGTCGTTTGCCATAGTCACAGACTCACTTTATGCCGCGCTTGTTGAGCGCGTCCTGATATTTCTTGGCGAATGCCCTGTGCTGCTCGTAGGTGGCGGCAAAGTTGTGGTAACCCGAGAAATCCTCTTTGGCGCACATATACATGTAGTTGTGCGGCTCGCTGGTGAGGATGTCGTCGATGGTCTTTTTCTCGGGCAGGCGTATCGGACCCGGCGGCAGGCCCTGGTTGCGGTAGGTGTTGTAGGGCGACTTGCACTGCGTCATGGCCACCGTGATGCGGCGAATCGAGAAGTCGCCTATGGCAAACTTCACGGTGGGGTCGGCCTGCAGGCGCATGCCGTCGTGCAGGCGGTTGATGTATAGGCGGCCTATCTTGCCGCGCTCGTCGGGCTTGGCGCTCTCCTCTTCGGCAATGGAGGCCACGGTCACCACTTCTTCGGGCTTCAGCCCGAGGTCGGCGGCCTCGCGCCGGCGGCGGTCGGTCCAGAAGTCGTTGTAGTAGTCGTGCATGCGGTCAAGCAGCTGGCGGGCGGTTATGTCCCAATAGAAGTCGTAGGTGTCGGGCAGCATCAGGCACACCACGTTGTCGGTGTTGAGGCCATACTTGGCGCACAGCTGCGGGTCGTTGAGCGCCTGCCAAATGGAGTCGCGCCCCATCATGTAGAGGCTGCCAATGCGGTCGGCCAACTCGCGCTTGGTGCGAATGTTGTTGAGCGTGAGGGTGATGCTGCTTGGGGCTCCGCCGCGCAGGTGGCGGGCCAGGCGCAGCGCGCTCTCGCCCTTGGTCACCTTGAATGCTCCCTGGCGCTTGGCCATGTCGGCGCGGGTGAGCCTGAGCAGGCTCATCACCTTGCCGGCATACTCTGCGCCAAGGTGCTTGGTGAGCGAGTCGGTGAGCTGCTCGTTGGTGATGCCGCGGCGAATGTAGATGGTGGTGTCGGCCTTGGCCGAGGTGAACATATAGTTGCCAAATGCGGCCACAAAGGCCACGCACAGCGCCACCGCCACCGATGCTGCAATCTTTATTATCCGTGACGGCGATGATTTGCGTTTCGTATTTTTCTTTTTAGCCATGATTATATATAAAGCTGTTTTTTTCGTTCGTTTTTGCAAAATTACTGCAAGTTGGCGCAACGGCAAAGCGCGGCGGGGCAAAAATCCGCCGTGGCTCGCCGCCTAAATGCCGCTCTTGCGGAACTGCTTCGGCCCCACACCCGTCTGCGCCTTGAAGTATTTGCCGAAAAACGACTGGGTGGGGAAATTGAGGCTCATTGCCACTTCCTTGATGCTCATCGAGCTGTAGCGCAACTTCTGCTTGGCGTCGGCCGTCACCATGCCGCTTATCCACTGCAGCGCCGAGAGGCCTGTGCGCACCTTG
>CALBLR010000413.1 GCA_937896015.1 uncultured Prevotellaceae bacterium
GTCGTTCTTGAAGAAGTAGATGAACTCTGGGGCCACGCGCACGTTGGGCAGCACCTCGAGCTGGTAGTGAAGGCCGAGTCCGGCCTGATTGCACTTTGAGGCATAGTTGAAGCTGGCGCCCACGGCCATATCGCCCACGGCTGCGTTGGCCGCCGTGGCGCACGTTGCGGCCACGGCTGCGAGCAGCAGATGTTTAGCTGATTTCATTGGAGTGTCCTATTTTTGACAGTAATAATGTAGTTATATTATCGCGACAAAAGGCTGCCCGCCGGCTCGCATGCGGCCTGGGGCAGCCCATCTTTTTTGAAAAGAAATTCTATTTTAGTAGCAGTGCTTAGAAGCGGAACTTGAGGCCGAGCGAAGCCACCGACTGGCTAAAGTCGCTCACCAGCTGGCCGCGCTCTTCAAGGAAGAAGCCAACGTTGTTGGCCAGACGCACCTCGAGGCCTGCGCCCAGGTTCACGCCAAAGCGGTTCTCTGAGTGGTCGAAGTCGTCGCTCCAGTTGCTGTACGACAGGCCGGCCAGGGGATAGAAGTCAACCTTGGGGGCAAGGCGCACCACATAGTGGAAGTTGCAGTTGATGTCGAAGGTCTCCACACCTTTGTTTTTAAAGAAGTAGATGAACTCCGGCTCGATGCGGAAGTTGCGGGTGATGCCGGCCTGCAGCTTTGCGCCGATGCCGGCCTGGTCGAATTTTGTTCCATAGTTAAAACCGATGCCAAAGGCCAGGTTGCTCGACTTGGCCTGAGCGCCCAGCACTGCCATGAGGCAGATAGCGGCTGCTAAGATAATCTTTTTCATAATCGCGTTTTTTTTGAAGTTAATAAAATTTTAATGTGATAAGTAGTATGTTTGGATAATTTCCCTTGTCAGTTGTCATCGCTGCCATCAGCGGCGGGGGGCGGCGCAGGCATGTTCTCGTCGCGCTCCTGCGGCTTGAACTTTTGCAGGCGCACCTTCATCTCGTCGAAACCCTGGCCATAGATGCCGTTGACGTTGGCCTGCGAAATGAGGGCGTCGTTGTCGATGGCCTTGATTATGCGGAACACCGTCACGCTCTCAAACTTGCGGCACATCACCAGCAGGATTTTCACGTCGCGCTTGGTGTACCAGCCCGTGCCGTGCAGCAGTGTGCAGCCGCGGTGCGCCTCATTGTTGATGGCGTTGGCTATGTCTTCCCACTTTTGGCTGAATATGAGAAACTGCACCGCCTGGCGGTTGGAGTTGATCACAAGGTCGGCCACAAACGAGTTGATGATCATGAATATGAGGCCATACACAATTTTATCCACACTGTGGAATATCAGGTAGCTCGACGAGATTATCACGAGGTCCATATACAGCATCATGCGGCCAAACGACACGTTGGTGTACTTGGTGACCATGGCGGCCACAATGTCGGTGCCGGCCGAGCTGCCGTTGTGCACAAACACGGTGCCGATGCCCACGCCGCAGAAGCATGCGCCTATTATCACATTCATAAACGGCTCGTGGGCCACTATGGGCGCGTGCGACAGCGGCGTAAAGGCATATATGAGCAGCGACGCGGCCGCGGCGCCGAAAATGGTGCGAATCACAAACTGGCGGCCCACCGTGCGGTAGGCAAT
>CALBLR010000414.1 GCA_937896015.1 uncultured Prevotellaceae bacterium
GCAGGTGCCAGCGGCGGTTGAAATACACGGTGAAGCCGCAATATTCCAGTCTGTCGGACGGTGCCGGCACTGCCACGCGCTCAAGGCTGTCGCGGTAGGCGGCGGCCACGGCGGCATTGCGGCGGCTTATGCCGCCCGTCACGGCATAGCGCACCACAAGCGCCAGCAGCGCGGTGGCCATGATGCACCACGCCGCCGTCACTGCAATGCGCCACACGCTGCTCAGGGTGTGGCCGGTTGAGCCTTTGCGTCTTGCCATAGCAGCGGCAAAGTTACAACATTTGCGCATAAAGCGCAATGCCGCCGCAGCGCGATTTTTTTATTGCGCCGTGGCGCGGAATCCTGCGGCTGCGACGGCCGCGGTTACGGCCGCAGGGTCGAAGTCGCCGCTCACGGTGGCCGTGCCAGCGGCCAAATCCACGCTCACGGCCGTGACGCCGGCCACGGCCTTCACTGCACTCTCCACACTTGCCTGGCAGTGGACGCACTTCATTCCTTTAACTGTGAATACTACTGTAGTTGCCATAATTGTTAGTTATATGTAGTTGTGATTAATAGTTTTTTGAAAACTTCAGGCGCAGACTGTTGAGCACCACGCTCACGCTGCTGAAGGCCATCAGCGCGCTGCCCCACATGGGCGTGATTTGGATGCTGGCCACTGGGGCCAGCACACCGGCGGCAAGAGGAATGCACACCATGTTGTAGATAAACGCCCAAAACAGGTTTTGCCTGATGGCACGCACCGTGCTTCGGCTCAGCGCCACGGCTCGGGCTATGCGGCGCAGGTCGTCGCCCATCAGCGTCACCTGAGCCGCGTCGATGGCCACGTCGGTGCCTCCGCCCATGGCTATGCTCACGTTGGCCGCGGCCAGCGCTTGGCTGTCGTTGATGCCGTCGCCCGCCATGGCCACGGTGTGGCCCTCGGCCTGCAGTCGGCGCACCATATCTTCCTTGTCCTGCGGCAGCACGCCGCTGCAGTGGCTGCCGATGCCGGCTTTGGCGGCCCAGTAGGCCACGGCCGGCTCGTTGTCGCCGCTCATCAGCGTCACCCCGATGCCCGCCTTGGCCAGCATCTGCATGGCTTCGGCGGCGTGCGGCTTCAGCTGCTCGCGCTCATTGGGAGCCAAACTGCCGGCTGGCTGGGTGAAGTCGACATTGGGGTTGGGGGTGGTCAGGGTGCCAGTCTTGTCGATGATGAGCGCGTCCACGCGTTGCAAGGCCTCAAGGGCGGCGGCGTCCTTGATGAGAATGCCGCTTTGCGCCGCCTTGCCCATGCCCACCATCAGCGCGGTGGGCGTGGCCAGACCCATTGCGCATGGGCAGGCTATAACCAGCACCGACACTGCCGACAGCAGTGCCTGGGGCATGCACTGCATGCCGCCAAACAGCAGCCACATGGCAAAGGTGAACACCGATATGGCCAGCACCGTGGGCACAAACACCAGCGCTATGCGGTCCACCGTGCGCTGCACGGGGGCTTTCGACGCCTGGGCGCGCTGCACCATTTCGATTATTTGCGCCAGCACTGTGCCTTTGCCCACATGCCGCGCCTCGAATTGCACGGCCCCACTGCGGCACACAGTGCCGGCCAGCACGGTGTCGCCCTTGCGCTTGGCCACTGGCGTCGGCTCGCCGCTAATCATGCTCTCGTCGATGTAGGCCTCGCCGCTTTCCACCGTGCCGTCAACGGGCACCTTGCAGCCGGCAGCCACCTCAATTATGTCACCCTCGGCGAGGGCCGACTGCGGCACCGTGCTCACCGAGCCGTCGGCGGCCACCAGGCGTGCCGTGGCGGGGGCAAGCTCCATTAGGCTGCGTATGGCACTGGCCGTGCTGCCCTTGGCGCGCTCCTCAAGCACGCGCCCTGTGAGCACAAATGTGGTGATCATGGTCACGGCGTCGTAGTAGGTGTGCCACTCAATGCCGTGCGCGCCCCAGTAGGCATCGCCCCAAAAGGTGTTGAACACGCTCAGCAGCATCGATATGCCAGTGCTCAGTGCCACCAGCGTGTCCATACCAGCGCCGCCGTGGCGCAGCTGCGACCATGCCGCCGAGTAGAAGCCGCGGCCGCAGTAGGCCAGGCACACCGCCGCCAGCGCCAGCTGCAGCTGCCTGCCGGTTTGTGCCTGGCCGGCAGGCCACAGCATGCTCACGGCCATCACCGCAGCGGCGATGCACCACGCCACGGCCATGCGGCGGCGCATGCCGCGGTAGCGGCGGCGCTCAATGGCCTCGGTGTCCACCTTGTCGTCCACAATCAGTTGGTAGCCCATGCCGTCCACGGCTCGCTTCATGTCGGCCTTGCTCACGCGGCTGGGGTCGTAGCTGACGCACACCGTGCGCCCGGCCAGATTCACTGTGGCGCTGTCCACACCGTCAAGCCCGTTGAGGCACTGCTCAACGGCAGCCGAGCAGCCGGCGCACATCATGCCCACCACGGGCATCGTGGCGGTCACCAATTTTCGAGTCTTGTCAATCATAATGCAAAATTACCGCTTGCGCGGCGCACGGGCGTTGCACAATTCACATGAATTTGTTGCATAAAAAACCGGGAGCCGTATTAAATCTGGTCAATCGGGCGCCGCTGGGCGTGCGAGGCCTGGTATTGCGTGGGCGTGCAGCCGGCCACCTGCTTGAACTGGCGCGACAGGTGGGCCACGCTCGAATAGCCGGTGCGCCAGGCTATCTCGCTCACCGTGAGCTGGCCGTATTCAAGCAGTTCCTTCACATACTCCACCTTTTGGGCAATGTAGAACTTTTCGATGGTGCGCCCCTCGTGTGCGCTAAATGCCGCGCTTGCCTGCTTGTAGTCAATGGCCAGCACCTCGGGCAGCTGCTGCGACAGCTTCACCGGCTGCCCGTCGGCACGGCGCGCAAGCGCTATCAGCGCGGCCTTTATGCGCTCCACCAGGGCCTCATCGCTGCCGCGCAGCAGCTCAAACCCCTCAGCTTCAAGGGTCTGTGCAATGGCGTCGAGCTGCTCGCTGCCAAGCCCGTCGGGCACAGCAGCCCAGCCCATGCCCACACGGGCATCGCCATAGCCGAGTGCAGCCAGCAGCGTCCGCACGCTGGCCACACACCGGTCGCACACCATGTTTTTAATAGCAATTCTCACAGCGGCAAAGTTACGCAAAATTCCTGGAAATACAGCTCTCATCCCATCCTTATCAGCTGTTATGGCACCGGCCACGAAACATGGCATTAACTCTCAATGAGGATAATTTTTAGCCGCAAGAAAAGTTTACTTTGCCATTTTACTTGGGCCTTATAGTTGTGGCATTCATTAATGCAATGGAAGTGCGATTCCCGTCATGTGCGGGATGCTTACTGTTTCTACACGATTAAATCGTAATCCATCAGCCGTAATCTTTAATCTTTCGACTTTAGAGACGTGGGCGCACTTCGACGGAGTCGATTACCGAGCCGTCGCGGTCGAGCAGCTGCAGCGTCATGCGCTTTTGACTGACGCGCAAGTGCATGGCCCCCACCGTTTGCGGCCCTTCGTTCCAGCGGCAGGCAATCTTGTCGGCATTGTGCTCCAGCGGGCCAAAGCGCTTTTGCCCGCGCTCGTTGTCGCTCGACGGCAGCTGCACATAGGTGGTGCCCTTGTCGCTCGTGGTGGCGGCATCGGCCTTAAGCGGCAGCGAGCGCACGTAGATGTGGTTGTTGCCGGCAATGGCAAGGTCCACACCGCACTCGTCCATCAGCTGCCGCCACCGCCCGTATTGGCTTGTGTCGCCCGTCAGTCCGTTGAACCACTGGTAGTGTTCGCACACTACGGTGTAGCGCACACTGCCGGTGCGGTGCTCCTTTATCACCTTGCGCACCCACCGCTGCGCGGCTTCCAGCCCCTCGGGCGTGCGCATGTCCTCGCTGTTGAGCATGATGAACAGCACGCCGCCATAGGTGAAGTGGTAGCACACGCCCTGTTCGCCGTCATAGCCGTTGTGCGGATAGTAGTTGGCGTCGCGAAAATAGTTGCCTGTAAGTTCGTAGCGGCGCGACATGTTGTCGTGGTTGCCGTTGAGGCC
>CALBLR010000415.1 GCA_937896015.1 uncultured Prevotellaceae bacterium
CCACTCGCCGCACGCCGATGAGGCCCGCCAGCGCGCCAGCGAGGCGGCCGCAAAGGTGGTGGGCACCAACCCCACCGACACGCTGGCCATGCAGCGCAGCATTCTCGACGCCAAGGCGGTGCAGAGCGAGTATGCGCTGATGGGCGACTCGGCGGCTGTGGAGATTTTTGACGAGGAATTCCAGAAATACGTTGCCGAGCACAACGCCCGGCTGGCCGGACAAATGTTTAACGATGGCAGCAAGTGACGCAATCATAGGGCGCGGTGCCAGGCTGGCGCTGCTGGCCATCGGCCTGCTTGTGCTGCACGGCTGCGGCAATGCAAGCGCCGACAGCGGCCGGCGCATGGCCGCACAATTCCAGCAGGCGTGGGCCGACTCGGCACGGCTGCGCGCCACGCTGCCGCAAGTGGCGGCCGCGCTCGACAGCGCCGACAGCCGAGCCGACTTTGCCAACGCATTTGTGGCTGGAGTGGAGGATGCGGGCAACGACACCATGAGGCTGGCCGCAATGGCCGTAGCGACTGGCGCCAACGAGTTTGCCCGCGAGGCTGCACACGATGTGGTGCAGCCGCTGCTCGACGGCCACAGCAGCGCCGCCAAGGCATCGCGGCAGCTGCGCGCCATGGGCTGTGCCCTTGCCGCAGTGGGCAAGAGACGCTACGGGCGCGGCGTGGCCACTGCGGTGCAGCAGCTGACTGACGGCATGGACATTGCCGACCAGATGCGGGTGTATGCCGCAGTCAGCACCCCCGGCCTGCTGGGAGCCGCCATGGCGCGCGAACGCATGGCGCCGCAGGCCGACACTGCGGGGCTCAGCAGCCGCGTCGATGCCCTGCGCAAGATATACACGCCCGCGCAGATGCGCGAGTTTGAGCAGAACTACTACATTAACAAATAAACAATTATATATAAAGAGACTACTATGCTGAAATTTGAAGAATACCTGGCTAAGGTGAACGGCGCCATCAGCGCCATCCCCTACCCCGCCGAGCCGTCGCAACTCTACCAGCCCATTGCCTACACCATGGCGCTGGGAGGCAAGCGCCTGCGCCCCGTGCTCACCCTCATGGCCTGCGAGGCTATGGGCGGAGAGGCAGATGCGGCACTAAACGCCGCAGTGGGCCTTGAGCTGTTTCACAACTTCACCCTGCTGCACGACGATGTGATGGACAAGGCAGCCGTGCGCCGCGGCCAGCCCACCGTGCACCGCCGCTGGAACGAGAATGTGGCAATACTCAGCGGCGACGCCATGCTCACCCTGGCCACGCAATATGTGGCACGGGTCGACGCCGCAGTGCTGCAACCTGTGCTGGAGGTGTTCAACACCACGGCCATGGAGATTTACGAGGGCCAGCAGTGGGACATGGACTATGAGCTGCGCGCCGAGGTGACCGAAGCCGACTACATCGAGATGATACGCCTCAAGACTTCGGTGCTGCTGGGCTGCGCATGCAAGGTGGGCGCGATAATTGCCGGAGCCGACGAGGCCAACGCCAATGCCCTGTATGAGGTTGGCCAGAATCTGGGACTCGCCTTCCAGCTGCAAGACGACGTGCTCGACGTGTGGGGCGACGAGGCCACATTCGGCAAGGAGATAGGCGGCGACATCATGAACAACAAGAAGACCTATCTGCTTATCAACGCCCTCAACCGCGCACAGGGCGACGACCTGGGCGAGCTGCGCCGCTGGATCACCGACGAGTATGCCATGCGACAGGAGAAGGTGCCCGCCGTGCGCGCCATCTACGAGCGCCTGGGCCTGCGCCAGCTGGCTCAGGAGGCCATTGCGGCCTACACGCAGAAGGCGCTCGACGGCCTTGCGCAGGTGGATATGGACGACGACGCCCGCAAGGAGTTTGCCGAATTCATCAACCGATTAGTGAACCGCAGCAAGTGATTGACTCGCACACCCACCTCTATTGCGACGACTTCGACGCCGACCGCGACGCCGTGGTGGAGCGCGCCCGCGCCGCCGGCGTGACCCACGTGGTGCTGCCCAACGAGAACATGGACAGTGTGGACCGCCTCAACGCCATGCGCGACAGCTATCCCGGCTATGTGTCGGCCGCCATGGGGCTGCACCCCGAGGATGTGGACGCCACCTGGCGCCAGCAGCTGGCGCGCATGCGCCCGCTGCTGGACGGGGGCGGCTATGTGGCTGTGGGCGAGATAGGCATCGACCTGTATTGGGACGCCACCTGGCGCCGCGAGCAGATGCAGGCCCTGGCCGAGCAGCTGGGCTGGTGCCAGGAGATAGGACTGCCGTTCATCATGCACTGCCGCAACGGCCTTGACGAGTGCCTTGAGGTGATAGACGGCCTTGGCGGCAAGCCGCTGCGGGGAGTGTTTCACAGTTTCACAGGCACCGAGGCCGATGTGGAGCGCATACGCCGCCGCGGCGACTTCTACTTTGGGGTGAACGGCATAGTCACGTTCAAAAAGAGCAGCGTGCCGGCACTGCTGCCCGCCATAGGACTCAGCCGCCTGCTGCTGGAGACCGACTCGCCCTTCCTTGCCCCAGTGCCCAACCGCGGCCGGCGCAACGAGAGCGCCAACATCCCCTACATTTGCCGCGCAGTGGCTCAGGCCCTCGGCGCAACTGCGGCCGAAGTGTCGGCCGCGACCGATGCCAACGCCCGCGCGCTGTTTGGGCTGGCGGAGTGAGCCTTTCATGCGGCGGTTTATGGTTTTTTAAGCCGGCCCGGCAAGGCAGTTAGCGCAAATTGTGATAAATTTGCCACACCCATAGCCGGCCAGCCGCAAAGCCACGGCAACCGGCAGAATCATGACAATTAATATTATAACAAATAACACTTCTGAATGAAATTAACTAAGAAAATCTGCAATCTGTTAGCGATTGTGATGCTGCTGGCGTCGTTCACGGCCCAGGCAGCAACCTATGGCACACCCAAGCGTGAGCTGCGCTCGGCATGGGTGGCCACAGTGTGGGCACTCGACTGGCCCAAGACCACAGTGTCGAGCACTGGCAATGCGAATGAAATCAGCAAGCAAAAGAATCAGCTCACCGAGCTGCTCGACTCGCTTAAGAACAACAACATGAACGCCATCTACTTCCAGGTGCGCTCGATGTGCGACGCCATGTATAAGTCGAGCTACGAGCCTTGGTCGAGCTATCTGGTGTCGAGCCGCGGCATGGACCCAGGCTGGGACCCCCTGCAGTTTGCCGTAGAGGAGAGCCACAAGCGCGGCATGGAGTGCCACGCGTGGGTCAACCCCTACCGCTTCAGCACAGGCACTAACTGGAACACCGAACAAGACCAGAAGCTGCGCAACGACGGCATGCTGCTCACCTACGGCAGCACAGTAATCCTCAACCCCGGCCTCAAGGCCACCCGCGAGCGCATCGTCGATGTGGTGAAGGAGATAGTGAAGAACTACGATGTGGACGGAGTGGTGTTTGACGACTACTTCTACCCCAACGGCATCCCGTCGGACGAAAGCGCCGGCGACTACCAGCTGTGGAAAGACTCGGGCACAAGCCTCTCGATAGGCGACTGGCGCCGCGACAACGTGAACCAGATGGTGAAGGACGTGCACGAGGCCATTCAATCGCTGCGTCCCGAGGTGGCTTTCGGCATCTCGCCCGCCGGCGTGGCCTGCTCGAGCTCGGCCCTGGCCAAGAAATACGGCATCGACCCCTGTCCCGGCAGCGACTGGCAGTATAGCGGCATATTCAGCGACCCAGTGGCCTGGATTGCCAACAAGAGCCTCGACTACATTTCTCCGCAGGTCTACTGGACCATAGGCAACTCATCGGCCGACTACTCGAAAATAACCCCCTGGTGGGGCAAGACGGCACACAAGTTCGACCGCCACGTCTACATTTCGCACTCAATATCGTCGCTCACCTACGCCAGCACGGGCTCGCTGCCAATGGGAGCGTCGGGCATCGAGCAGACCGCAGCCAAAGTCCCCGTGCAAAAGGCCAGCGGTCCCAACAGCACAAGTTATGACGAATATGTGAACGAGGTGGAGATGAACCGCAGCACCAACCTCGACGACGCTCCCGGCTCGGTGTACTACTCGTGCAAATACCTGTATGCCCTGAATGCCAAGGAATCGTTTGCACACTATCTGCGCCGCACCGTCTACAGCCGCCCCGCGCTGCCGCCCGTCATGAGCTGGAAGGCCGGCAAAAACCCCGGCGTGGTCAAGAATCTGCAAAAGGTGGCCTACACCCTGTCGTGGGACGGCTACAACAACGTGCGCTACACCGTGTATGCAGTGCCCGAAGGCGTCAAGCAGACCGACTTCAACAAAGATGTGGACTATCTGCTGGGCATGACCTACGGCACCTCGTTTGAAATTCCCGAAGCCTACCGCGCAGGCTACCAGTATGCCGTGTGCGTGCTCGACCGCGTGGGCAACGAGTATTCGCCCATATTCCTGGGCGCGCCCGCCCAGAGCCTGCCGGCGCCACAGCTTGCGACTCCCGCCAACGGCGCTAAGGTGCAAGACCCCTTCAACTTCGCATGGCACCCCGTGAAAGGCGCCACCGAATACACCCTTGAAGTGGCCACCGACAAAGACTTCAACAATGTGACCAACACCTACGCCACCACCGACACTGTGGTCAACACCGCCGTGTTTGAAAAAATCAGAGGCGGCGTGAAGCAATACTGGCGCGTGCACGCCTGCGCGCTCAACTATGCCGACGGCGTGAGCGAGACCCGCGAGTTCACCCCGTCGGTGCTCGCCCTCACCTATCCGCAGCCCAATGCAGTGAACGTGAATCCCGCCTTCACCGCCACATGGAGCACCCTCGACGACCAGGACGTGACCCTCGAGATTGCCACCGACGACACATTTGCCGACGGCACCATAGCATACACCGGCACATCGGGCAACGGCTCGCTCAAGGTGGCCGACTTCGCCCTCGCAGCCGGCGTGCAATACTACGCCCGCTTGGTGATGACCCGCGACGGCGTGCAGAAGATGTCGGCCACAGTGCCCTTCACCCCCATGTTTATGACCGGCGAAGTGCCCACATTCTCGCGTCCAGTGAGCGGCGGCGACCTCTACGCCAACCAGACAATTGCCGTGACACCGCAGCAGGCTGCCATGGGCTACAAGATCGAAGTGTCGGCCGACAACAAGTTCTCGAGCCGCACACGCTTCATCGAGTCGACCAAAGACCAGGCCTACACCACCAGCAAAACAGCCGGAGAGATTAAGGTGAACAGCAAGCTCATGACCGACGGCGCCACCTACTACGCCCGCGCCTGCACACGCTACTACAAGTCGATGGGCATGATCAGCAACACCGAGTGGTGCTCTACCATACCATTCGTCTACCGCGCCCAAAACAGCGCCGTTGACGGCATCGGCACCGACGCCGCACTGCTCATAAGCGGCATGCGCGGCGGCGTGCGCGTCACCACCGGCGCATCGGCAGCCGCAGGCTACATCTGCAACATGCAGGGCGCCATCGTGGCCCGCTACAGCGTGGCCGCAGGCTCGCAGCAGTTCATCGCGCTGCCCGCAGGCCTCTACGTGGCCCAGAACGGCACCAAACTCATAGTGCGCTGACCACACACAACAGAGCGCAAACACCCATCGGGGCTGCGGCACACGCCACAGCCCCGATGCTGTTTTTAGCTACATTCAAGCTGATTCTCACTGTATGGGGCGCGGCACGCCGAGAGCACAACAGGCGGATTATACTGATATGCTGATTGTTGCGTTGCGATACGCGCTGGGATGCAGTGGTCGCATTCCTAAACGGAATGCCAAGGTTGGGTCATACTGCTAAGCAGGCATTTCGCGTCGGCTGCGCCTATGCTGCATACCTGCCTATACACATCCAATCCCTCCGGGATTGCCTTTTTTGCGGCGGGCGTGGCATACCACGCCCCTACAGTTCTCATCACTCTAAAAAGCAATTACCACCCGCCAGCTCGCCTGAATTGAAATTATTACAGTACGATCATCCTGCCGGGCGCACCACCCAACAAAATGAGCGACTCGTCCCCCCCTACGCTATGGTGACTTCACCGCACAGGGCCACCTGCATGTATTTCTTCACCGACGAGGGCGGCAGACCCATGCCAAAGAGATACATCAGCTTGGTGATGGCGGCCTCGCTGGTGATGTCGTGGCCGCTCACCACGCCGGCCTTGGCAAGGCTGTTGCCAGTGTCGTAGAGGCCTGCATGCACGCTGCCGTTGACGCACTGCGTGACGTTGACTATGACCACGCCGCGCTCCACAGCCTCGCGTATGGCGGTGGTGAACCACGGGTCGCTGGGGCTGTTGCCAGCGCCATAGGTTTTGAGCACGATGCCCTTGATGTGGGGCGTGGCCAGCAGGTGGCGCAGCGTGCTCTCGGTCATGCCTGGGTTAAGCTCGATAAACATCACGTCGGGGTCCATGTTGTAGCGCACCTTGAGCGGACGCTTCGACGGCGAGCGGTAGAGGGCCTCGTCCTTGAAATATATGCCCAGGCCTATGCGCGCCAGCTCGGGATAGTTGTTGCTCTTGAAGGCGTTGAAGTTGTCGGCGCTCATTTTGGTGCTGCGGTTGCCGCGCCACAGGTGGCTCTCGAAGAGTATGGCCACCTCCTGCACCATTGCCTGGCCGCTGGGGTCGGTGGCTGCGGCCACCTGGAGGGCGGTTATCAGGTTTTCCTCGCCATCGGTTCGCACCTCGCCTATGGGCAGTTGCGAACCGGTGATTATCACCGGCTTGCTAAGATTCTCGAGCATAAAGCTCAGCGCCGAGGCTGTGAAAGCCATGGTGTCGGTGCCATGCAGCACCACAAAGCCGTCGTAGGTGTCATAGCGCTCCTCGATGGCGCGGGCTATGTCGTGCCAGTGCGTGGGGTTCATGTTGCTGCTGTCGATGGGAGGATTGAACTGTATGTTGTCGATGTCGTAATCCAACTTCTTGATTTTTGGCACGTTGTCGATGAGGTGCGAAAAGTCGAACGGCTGCAAGGCTCGAGTGCGCGGATTCTCGATCATGCCTATTGTGCCGCCTGTGTAGATTATGAGTATTTTGGGCTTAGCGGTGATGTTACGTTCCATTGCAAGCGATTTGGCAAATTGTTATTACTATCCGCAAAGGTACTAATAAAAATGGGATTTCTACAAAGAAACCCCATTGAATTGGCTATGCTGCGATGTCAAAATGACACCGCGCGCAGATTAATTGCTTAGTTATGCAGGCCGCGCGAGCGCAGATAGTTGAGCATCATTTGCGGTCGGTCGGTCTGGATTAGGTGCGCGCCGAGGCGGTCGATGAGGTAGCCCCAGCCCTGGTCCATGCTCTTGAGCGTGGCATCGTCGTCGTGTCCGCCGGCCATGGTGTCCCACAGGGTGTTATACCATATAAGGGTGCGGCCTGTGAGGCTGCGGGCCAGCTTCAGCGGCAGTTTGTTGGTGTCGGAGCGGAACAGCAGTTCGAAGGCCACCGGGTGGAGTTTGTCGATAAACTCGTTGATGCAGGCCTCGGCCGTGTCGGTGTCGAGGTTGACAATGGGCATGTAGATGATGTCGTTGAGATACTTGCCATAGAGCCGCTTCACCTCATCGGGGCTTTTTTTGCCCTTCATCACTATCTGGCGCGTGGTGCCGGTTTTTTGGGCCAGGGCATACACCTGGTCGAAATAGCGGTCGGCCTTGTCGAGGTTGAGCATCACGCGGCCCTTGGCCATGAGCAGCACCTGCTCGAGGGTGGGCACCCGCTGGCCGGTGCGTATGCCGCAGCCGTTGCGCAGATGCAGCTTGGCTATGGAGTCGCTGGGCGTCTGGGCAATTTTGCCCTTGCCGGTGGTGGGGTTGAGTGTGGGGTCGTGCATGAGGATCAGCACACCGTCGGACGTGCGCTGCAGGTCGACCTCCACAATGTCGACACCCATTTTAATGGCGCTTTCAATTCCCTCAAGCGAGTTTTCGGGAAAGTTGCGCCAGTCGCCGCGGTGGGCGGCCACTATCACTCCGCTGCGGTCGCCGCTCAGCAGCCGCTGGCGAATGCTGTCGGCGCGAGTCTGCGCCACTGCCTGCAAGGCGCACAGGGCCAGGCAGACGAGCACTATCAGTTTTCCTATCTTTCTCATTTTTTGTCAATATTCATTGGTCACGTTACTTTTGTTTTTTATCGGCGGCAGCCCTGAAGGCCTTGTCGAAAAACACCATTTGGTAGTCAATTGAGTTGCACCAGTAGTCCCATGTGTGGCGTCCTGGTCGAATGGTGTAGTCGTGGGCGATTTTGCGGTCGAGCAGCACCTTGTGCAGATTGTTGTTCACCTTGTAGAAGATGTCGTTCACACCGTCGTCGATGGTTATGTTCTGGGTGGTCTGCACAGTGGCGGCCAAGTTGACGATGGAGTGCGACGCCCACAGTTCCTTGTTGTCGTCGTAGTTGCCCAGGCGGTCCTTGATGTGCCAGCGCTCGGGAAACTTGGTGATGTCCACGCCGCCGCTCATGCAGCCTATGGAGTTGAACACGTCGGGGTGGCGCAGACCCACCCACATGGCTCCGTGGCCGCCCATGCTGAGGCCGGCAATGGCCCGCATCTCCTTGGTGGCCTTGGTGCGGTAGTGCGAGTCGATGTAGCTCACCAGCTCGCTGCTGATGTAGGTTTCGAACTGCATTTTGGGGTCGATGGGTGAATCGAAATACCAGCTGTCCTGCCCGTCGGGGCACACAAATATCACGCTGTAGCGGTCGGCCAACTCGTGCAGATCCTTCTTGCGCGGCCAGTTGCTGTAGTCGCCGTTGGCGCCGTGCAGCAGGTAGACCACGGGGTAGCGGTCGTTGGGCACATAGCGGTTGTAGTACACTTCGGGCACAATCACCACGTTTTTAATGGCGCGGCCCATCTTGGCGCTCATCACTTCGATGGTGTCGGCCGTGGCCGTGCGCTTGGCGCGCACCTCGGTGCGCACGCGGCTCTTCTGCGCCCTTTTGGGCGCGGCGGCCACGCTGGCGTTGCCCGCCCACAGCAGCATGGCCATGGCGAGCATGAAATTAATGCGTAATGGTTTCATATTCAGTGTTTGGTTTAATTAACAGCATCTGTTGCGGCCACCGCCCCTGGCGATTGCCACCCCCAAAGTTACTAAAAAATAGCGGTTATCGTGGCGCGGCAGCCGGGCAACTGTTGCAAATTGCGAAAAAAAGGCATACCTTTGCACACGCAAACCGCGCATATGGCGTAATTGGTAGCCGCGCTAGACTTAGGATCTAGTGACTAACGTCGTGTGGGTTCGAGTCCCTCTATGCGCACAAGCACAGCCAAGGCAGCCGCCCGCACCAAGGGGCAGCTGCCTTGGCTGCTTTGGCGGTGTGGGGTATATTTTGTATCTTTGCACAACGAAGTGCCGGCTGGTGCCGCGCACGCTATTATTTAATGAATTATAGTACTTTACAAGCAACAATCATACAGAGGGAGAGAAAGAGCATGTCAAGAAACGAGAAGGAACTTGAGGGAGTGACGCTGCTGGGCAACCAGCACACCAAGTATGCCACCGACTACGCGCCAGAGGTGCTTGAGACATTTGTCAACAAGCATCCCGAGAACGAGTATCTGGTGACGCTCGACTGCCCCGAATTCACCACGCTGTGCCCCAAGACGGGCCAGCCCGACTTCGGGCACATCATCATCAGCTACATTCCGCGCGAGCGCATGGTGGAGAGCAAGAGCCTGAAACTGTATCTGTTCAGTTTCCGCAACCACGGCGACTTTCATGAGGACTGCGTGAACATAATCATGAACGACCTTATAAAGCTCATGGACCCCAAGTATATCGAAGTGGTGGGACTCTTCCGCCCCCGCGGCGGCATCTCGATTCTGCCCTTCGCCAACCACGGCGACGCCGACCACCAGGAAATGGTGCGCACCCGCCTGCTGGCCAGCTTAAGAAACAAATACTAACGCTACAAAACAAATCGACACACTCACATTATGGCAAAAGATGCAGTTATAGTGATTTCGGGCGGAATGGACTCGGTGACCCTGCTACACGAATACAAGGACCAGATAGGCCTTGCCGTGACCTTTGACTACGGCAGCACACAAAACGACCGCGAGCGCCAGTATGCCGTGCTGCACTGCAAGCGGCTGGGCATAAAGCACATAATAATTCCGCTCGACTTTATGCACAAATACTTCAAGAGCGCGCTGCTCGAAAGCCCCGAGGCCATACCCGAGGGCAACTATGATGACGCCAACATGAAGTCGACCGTGGTGCCATTCCGCAACGGCATAATGCTGGCCATTGCCTGCGGCATTGCCGAGAGCAACGGGCTGAAGAGGGTGATGATCGCCAACCACGCCGGCGACCACACCATATATCCCGACTGCCGCCAGGAGTTTGTCGACGCCATGTCGCACGCCATGCGCGCAGGCACCTACGAGGGCATCGAGATATTCGCCCCCTACACCGGCATAAGCAAGACCGACATAGCGCGCCACGGCAAGCGGCTGGGCATTGACTACAGCGAGACGTACTCGTGCTACAAGGGCGGCGCCAAGCACTGCGGCAAGTGCGGCACATGCCGCGAAAGGCGCGAGGCGCTGCGCGACGCCGGCATAGCCGACACCACCGAGTATCTGAGCGACGCCGAGGATGGCGGCGAAAAGCAATAACTTTTTTTTTCCAACCTGACGCATATGGGAATGTATTATGTGAAAAAGACGCTTGAGGTGTCGGCCAGCCACCAGCTTAGGCTCGACTACGAGAGCAAATGCCAGAACCTGCACGGCCACAACTGGGTGATTACGGTGTATTGCCGCTCGCGCGAGCTTGATGCCAACGGCATGGTGTGCGACTTCTCGAAAATAAAGTCGCTAATCAAGAGCCGCATGGACCACTGCAACCTTAACGAGCAGTTCAGTTTCAACCCCACCGCCGAAAACATTGCGCACTGGATTGTAGACAATGTGCCCAACTGCTACCGGGCCGACGTGTGCGAGTCGCAGAACAACGAGGCGAGCTATGTGGACGATTAACGAGATTTTCCAGTCGCTGCAGGGCGAGGGCTACAACACCGGCACGGCAAGCGTGTTTGTGCGCTTCAGCGGGTGCAACCTGAAGTGCGGTTTTTGCGACACCGCCCACCAGAGCGGCACGCCCATGTCGCTGCCGCAAATAGTTGAGGCCATAATGCAATGGCCCAAGGCACCGCTGGTGGTGCTCACGGGCGGCGAGCCAAGCCTGTGGGTCACGGCCGAGATGCTCGCTGCCATCAAGCGGCTCACTGGCAAGCGCATAGCCATCGAAACCAACGGCACGCGTCCCCTGCCCGAGGGCATCGACTGGGTGACGCTGTCACCCAAATTCACCTTTGAGGGCGGCGACGCGCTGCCCTGCGTGCTGCGCAGCTGCAACGAGCTGAAGGTGGTGTATTGCGGCCAAGACCTGTCGGTGTACGACGGCATCGAAACCCGCCACCGCTTTTTGCAGCCGTGCTTTGTGGCCGACGCCGAGCAGTGCCGGCGCAATGTGGAGGCCTGCGTGGAGGCCGTACTCTCACACCCCGAGTGGAGGCTGTCGCTGCAAACCCACCGCATGCTAAACATTCGCTGAGCTTCACACCGAAAGGAAAGTTTTTTCAATTTATTTGCTTAATTTTGCACGCTTTTCCAATTTAGCAGCCAGCCAGAGTGCGGCAGCTTAATTGACTGAGCCATGAGAAGTCGTGTTGGGCCGTGGAACCCCATAATTAACCTCTCATTGTGAAAGACATATTATAAATCAACACTTTAACCGGAGAGCGGGACTCTCAACTGCGTTTACAATCACAGGCATCTTCTTGTGAGGCTTTTTGCGTCCATACCATTGGGCTCTGGAGTCGGCAAAAAAATGTTTTTTGATTGCCGCCGAAACATGTCTCACAAAACGAGTCATGCCCAAATTAATTTTGCAACAGTAACGACACACACATTTTTAA
>CALBLR010000416.1 GCA_937896015.1 uncultured Prevotellaceae bacterium
GTCATGGCAATGGTCACAGTGGAATCGGCCACGGGGGCGGCAACCACGGTGTCGGCTGCCACAGCGTCGGGGGGGGCATCCGATTTGGCCTCCCGCGTGCATGCCGCTATGCAGAGCGCACCCAGCATCATCAGGCAAAGGGTGCTGCACCTCATTGCCCCTCTCCGGCATTATTGGCGCCGGCAAACGGCGCCACGGTGAATCCCTGGCCGCGCAGCAAGGCTAAAAGTCCCTTGGCTCCCGGCAGATGGCCCGCACCCACGCACACCAGCACCGGTCCTTGGGCCATGGCTGCGGGCAGCATGGCAGCCCAGCGGGAGTTGCGATCGTAGATGAGGCGCTGAGCCTCACGGCTGTCGCCGGCGCACTCCTCGTCTTCCATCAGCTGCAAGAGGCGGTCGAGGTCTTGCCGCTCGTAGGCGCTGCAGATTTCGGCCGACACGGTGGCATAGACGCTGTCGCGCTTGCACATTTCCAGCAGGTCGCTGGCTTGGGTGGTGAGCGGCGCGCCCAGCAGCAGGCCTATCTGGAAGTCGATGCTCTCAAGGCCGTGCACAGCCTTGCCGGCCGCGCGGGCGCGGCGCTGCACCACAGCGTCGATTTGCTGCGACGGGTCCCAGTTGCCCATGTTGGCGGCATCGCGCAGCACCTGCATCTGCGTGGCTATGGCCGTGGGCTTGAGCGCATCGAGCTGCTTAAGGGTGAGGCCCGTGGCGCCAAAGTATTTGTTGAACGTGCGCTCCACCACTGCATAGCCGTCGGCCGAGAGCAGGCGGCTGAGCGCGCTGTCGGGAGGAGCCATCATTGCCATTGCCATGCGTCGCATCACCTGCGGGCTGGCCATGCTGTCGCAGTCCACCTCGCCCCACACGGCGCCGCTTGCCGCCAAGGCATCGGCGAAGCCGCTGATGGAGTCGAGCATCGACGGCAGTGCCAGATGGTGTGTGCCCATAACGTAGGAGGGCCGCTCAAGCCCGTTGCCGCTCACGCGCCACAGCAGTTGGGCGCGGGCCGGCAGCCACAGCAACGTTGCAGCCGCAAAAATGGCGAAGAGAAGTGATTTTTGTCGCATAAATTAAGCGTTAGTCGGTTAAAGAAATGTCCAAAAGTAATAAAAAGAGATGACACAAACCGCCACAAGGAGCAATTAAAGCCGAAAAAATACCAATTATTGGCGATTGCGTGGGCGGCAAGGCGGCAGTAACTTTGCAATCGTAAAAAGGACAATGACACTACAGTAGTTTAAGAGACAACTGCTTCTATGCAAGATAAAAGTGAATTAGTTATTAGTTGACATTATTACGTAGCCACATTTCTAAGTTAATAGTAAGTAATCGAAAAAATCGCTGCCGGACTCCCCGATGTGAATCGCAGTCACCCGGCAGCTTTTTTATTGCCACAAATGAAATCAAACATTTTATGTGTCAAATCCTACTTAAATCCGATGGCTGTTTATCGAATTAACGTTTTTTATCTTTTCTCACAACAACTCACACATTATAATTTATATCTTTGCTGCGAAAATTAGTAACTGATTAACTCATTTTTATAACTATTAAATTATTTGTTTTATGAGAAGATTTCATGTTTTATTATGCCTCTTTGCCATTATTTTAGGTGCAAATGCAGGCACTATCGACAGCCAAAAGGCATTGTCGTTAGTAAAGGAATTGCGTGGTGATGCAGCGAACAAAAATGTAGACTTCTATATCGGAACAGTGAAAACCTGTTTCAATGAATGGTACTGTCCTGTAGTAAGCCTTCTGGCCAACGGACAAATAATAGACAGCAAACAGATTATTAAACAATAACTTGCAAAAACGGATATCATTATGAAAGCATTAAGGACTATGATTGCGGCGGCAGTGAGCGTGCTGGCCGCCGCGGGTGCGATGGCAGCCACATTTGAATACAAATACACACCTCTGGTGCGCGAGGGGGCAAAATGGGAATACCGGTGCGGCATGGACAATGTAGGGCAGACGCCATTCACCATAAGCATTGAGGGCGACACCACACTGGGCGGCAAGGCCTACAAGAAGTGCTACATCGACCTGTATGAGAACCACATGGATGGCTTCACTGAAAACGACATAAAGTATTTCAACTACTACCACATAGGCACCCACACCCTGGCCGCCTTGCTGCGCGAGGAGGACAAAAAGGTGTATGCCATATATATGGGCGGATACTTCAATTTGTTTGACAACTGCTGCTTTGGCCAGCGCACATACATTAAGGACGACTACAGCAGCACCAAGAGAGAATGGCTATTGTATGACTTCAACGATGTGGCAAGCGTGCTCGCCATGCCATTCTCGCGGGTGTATGTGGAGCCCGACAGATTTGTGGGCTACACCATCACATCGACGATAAAGACAAAGATAGGCAAGTATCTGCGCAACAGCTACAGCGTGTCGGTAGGCACATTTGACAGTGCTGGCAACCTGCTAAGCAGCAGAAACTTGGGCATGCGAATTATTGAGGGCATCGGCCTTGTGCAGACCGAGAGAACCGGCGCGGAAAACATCTACACTGACATGCAGGGCGCCACAGTGTTTGCCCCAGTAGCGTCACACATATACATGTATGCATTGGACTTCCACGGCCTCTACTGGCCGAAGTTCCGCAGAATGAAGGAAGACGGCAAGACGGTGTATAAGGGCGCATATGACTATGGCGGCTTCCCCGACATCGACACCGATGACGCCACCGGCATAAGCGAGGTGGGCACCGACAGCCAGGCGGCCGG
>CALBLR010000417.1 GCA_937896015.1 uncultured Prevotellaceae bacterium
GCATGAACTGGAGCGGCACCACACCCGGCTACATTGTTAATAAGTCGAGCACCGACACTTGGCGCGACAACAGCAAGCGCAACATGTGGACGGCAAATGCCTATCTGAACTACAACAAGACGTTCAACGACGTGCACAACCTGGGCGTGATGCTGGGTGTCAACGGCGAGGACATGTATTACGACTACTTCTATGCTCAGCGTCCCGAACTCTACTCCGAGACCATGCCTGAGCTCAACCTCACATACGGTGACGAGAAGAAGTGGGTTATCAACTCCAATACCCAAGACCGTGCATCTGCCGGCTACTTCGGCCGCATCAACTACGACTACAAGGGTATCTACCTGCTCGAGCTCAACGGCCGCTACGACGGTTCGTCGCGCTTCCCCGAAGGCAACAAGTGGGCATTCTTCCCCTCGTTCTCTGTGGGCTACCGCTTCAGCCAGGAAGCCTACTGGGACAAGCTGCGCGACATCGTTGACAACGGTAAGCTGCGCCTGTCTTACGGCGAAATCGGCAACGAGGCCGTGGGCGACTGGATGTTCCTCTCTAAGATTGAAACCATCAGCAAGGGCAACGTGCACTGGCTCAACAGCTCTAACGGCAAAGTCACCGAACTCGACATGCCCACATGGGTATCGCCGTCGCTCACATGGGAGCGCATCCGCACCACCGACGTCGGCCTTGACCTGGGCTTCCTCAACGACCAGATCACCCTGGGCTTCGACTGGTATCAGCGCGACACACGCGACATGCTTGCCCCTGGCACTGCAGTCGCTCCGAGCGTAGGCGCCACTTCGCCATACACCAACGCCGGTTCGCTCCGCTCTCGCGGCTGGGAACTTAACCTGAACCTGCGCCGCCAGTTCACCAGCGACCTGAGCGCATACCTCACCTTCAGCATTGGCGATGCCAAGGCTAAGGTCACCAAGTGGACCACAAGCAGCAACCTCATCGGCCATCCCAATGATCCCTCTTACGCCTACGAAGGCATGACCTGGGGCGACATCTGGGGCTTTGAGACCGACCGCTACTTCACCGAAGCCGACTTCGACGGCCCCATCATCGAAAAGAAGGGCACCGGCTATGTGCTCACAGGCTGGAAATACAAGGACGGCGTTGCCGATCAGACTGGTATTCAAACTGGCGCATTCATCTACGGCCCCGGCGACATAAAGTATAAGGACCTCAATGGCGACAAAAAAATTGATGGCGGCAAGGGCACCCTTGAAGATCATGGCGACCTTAAGGTGATTGGCAACACCACACCGCGCTACGAATACAGCTTCCACCTGGGTGGCGCCTACAAGGGCTTCGACCTCGACCTCTTCTTCCAGGGTGTGGGCAAGCGCGATATGTGGACACTGTCGTCGATGGTGTTCCCCGAAATGCGCGAAAGCGACTTGGCAATCTATGCCAACCAGACCAACTTCAACGAGTTTGAATACAACATCGACCAGACCACTGGCGCATTCACTGTGACCAAGAGCAACATAAGCCAAGGTGCCGACTTCCCGGTTCTGTATCCGGGCAGTGACCCTGCAGGCAATGTGGCCGGCCTTGCCGGCGAGGGTGGCCGCTACAACTACTATCCTCAGAGCAAGTACCTGGTTGACATGTCTTACCTGCGTCTGAAGAACGTGACTCTGGGCTACACTCTGCCCACCGCTCTCACCAAGAAGGCCTACATCCAGAAACTGCGCCTCTATGCAAGCGTCAACAACCTGTGCCTGCTGCACAAGGGCAGCGGCGACCTCCCCATCGATCCTGAAATGAACGAAGGCCAGGGCGCTCTCGCTTACGGCACTTGGGGCCGCACCTACCCGATTACACGCAGCTGGTCGTTTGGCCTCCAAGTTACTTTCTAACTGTTTCTGAACCACTAAAGAATTATAGAAATGAAAAAGACAATATTATTATCATTGACGGTGGCCGCGCTTGCGCTGTCGAGCTGCAACGACATGCTTGAAAAGTCTCCGCGCGACACCCCAATCAACGACCCCGCATTCTGGCAGAACGAGAATCTGGTGTCGAGCTACTGCAACACGTTTTTTGAAGACTATTCTGGCTACGGCACCGGCACCGGTGGCGGCTGGTATTACTTCAAGAGCCTCAGCGACGATCAGGTAAGGGCCGACTTCGAAGACTGGACATTCACCTCTGTGCCCCAGGCGTCAAGCTACTGGACCGATGGCCACGAGGAAGTGCGTCGCGCCAACTACGCAATCACCATGCTGGCCGGCTCTTCGATGGCCAACAAGACCAAGTATATAGCCATCGCCCGCCTCAACCGCGCTTGGCAATACTATCAGCTGGTGCGCATGTATGGCGACGTGCAGTGGCGCAACACCGTGGTGCTTGACCCCAACAACACCGAAGAGACCAAGATGCAGCGCACCGACCGCGACGTGGTGATGGACAGCGTGCTCAACGATCTCGACTTCGCCATTGCCAACCTGCCTGCAAGCCGGGACAAGAACTCGTT
>CALBLR010000418.1 GCA_937896015.1 uncultured Prevotellaceae bacterium
ACACGCCCATCACGGCCTCGTTGATTTTACGCTTGGTCTCCTGGTCGCTGTTGGGGGCCTGAGCCACAGCCGCCGACACTGCAAACACAGCCACGGCCGCAGCCAGCATAAGTTTCTTGATGTTCATATACCTATATATTCTGCTATTGATTTTCACACATTACTTGATTTCGTTGATTTCATTCACGGCACGGCGCAGCGCAGCGAGGCGGCGCAGCAGCCCGTCAACCAAGTCGAGACGCAGCATGTTGGCGCCGTCGCTCTTGGCCTCGGCCGGATTGGGATGGGTCTCCATAAACAGGCCGTCGGCACCGGTGGCTATCGCGGCGCGGGCTATAGTCTCGATCAGCTCTGGGCGGCCGCCAGTGACGCCGGCCGTCTGGTTGGGCTGCTGCAGCGAGTGGGTGATGTCGACAATCACCGGCGCATACCGGCGCATGACTGGCACTCCGCGGAAGTCCACTATGAGGTCTTGGTAGCCAAATGTGGTGCCGCGCTCGGTGATGGCCACATCGGCATTGCCGGCATCGATCACCTTCTGCACGGCAAAGCGCATGGCCTCGGGCGACAGAAACTGGCCTTTTTTCACATTCACCATGCGGCCCGTCTTGGCGGCGGCCACAAGCAAATCGGTCTGGCGGCAAAGGAATGCGGGAATCTGCAGCACGTCGGCGTATTGCGCGGCCATTGCAGCCTCATCGGGAGTGTGAATGTCGGTAACCACTGGCACGTGGAACGTGTCGGCCACCTTGCGGAGTATTTTCAGAGCCTTCTCGTCGCCAATTCCCGTAAATGAGTCGATGCGCGAGCGGTTGGCCTTGCGGTAGCTGCCCTTGAACACAAACGGGATGTGCAGCTGGCCGGTGACGGCCACAAGGCGCTCGGCAATGTCGAGAGCCATTTTCTCGCCCTCAATCACACACGGGCCGGCAAGCAAAAAGAAGTTGCCGCTGGTCGATTGTCTTCATATTCATTATTTAATATTGTAGTTGTTCTTAAATCGTTACTTGGCCGCCATGTCGAGGGCGTGACACAGGGCGCAGGCGAATGTGGCCGCCGTCTCGGTGCGCAGGCGGCTCTCGCCCAGCGACACAGGCACAAATCCCGCAGCCAGCGCCGCCTGCACCTCGGCAGGGTCGAAGTCGCCCTCGGGGCCTATAAGCACCATGGTGTCGCGGCCCGGGTGGTAGGCCTGAGCCAGATTGACGCGCTTTTCACGCGGCAGGCTGGGGTCGATGTAGGCAATGAAGCGGTCGCCGTCGAAAGGCTCGGCAATGAGCTGGTCGAGAGGCGTCATCTCGTCGAGCCGCGGCAACTGCGCCTTGAGGCTCTGCTTCATGGCCGCCACCAGGATTTTTTGCACGCGCTCGGTCTTGAGCACACGGCGCTCGCTGTTGCGGCACAGCAGCGGCACTATGCGGTCCACACCCATCTCGGTGCATTTCTCGGCCATCCACTCGATGCGGTCCACGCTTTTGGTGGGCGATATGCCTATCACCACCTTGTGGCCCCAGTGAGGCGGCACGCTTTGGCTCGACACCACCTCCACGGCGCAGCGCTTGGCGTGGGCCAGGACAATGCGGCACGTGTAGAGCGTGCCAGCCCCGTCGACCACCTCGATGAGGTCGCCCTCGGCCATGCGCAGCACCTTTACGCAGTGGCGCGACTCATCCTCGGGCAGGGTGAGCGAGGAGGCTATTAGCGGAGCGTAGAACCTATGCATTTTTTCAACTTATCTAATATTTATGTTGCTTTAAACTTAAATTCATCACACACCCGCTCCATCCCTCGGCAGGCTTGTGCCTGTAGGGGAAAATGAGCATGAACGCCACTGCCACCACCAGGGCAAAGCCTGCGAAGATGAACCATGCCGTGCTCCAGTCGCCCAGCAGATAACCGCTGTCGTTCCACTGGCAATAGTGATTGATGACCTCGCCGGCGGCAAGAGTGCCGATGGTGGCGCCGAGGCCGTTGGTCATGAGCATGAACAGGCCTTGGCCCGAGGCGCGCACCGAAGGCTCGCACTCACGGTCGACAAACAGGCCGCCCGACACATTGAAGAAGTCGAACGCCACGCCATAGACCACGCATGAGAGTATGAACAGTATCACGCCGGGGAAGGCGGGGTTGCCAAGGCCGAAGAAGCCGAAGCGCAGCACCCACGCAAACATGGCGATGAGCATAACCGTCTTGATGCCATAGCGCTTAAGGAAGAACGGAATGAGCAGTATGCACAGAGCCTCGGCCACCTGCGAAAGCGACACGAGCATTGTGGCATTGTTGGCCCCAAAGGTGTCGGCCATGGCGGGAATGCCCTTGAAGCTGGTGATGAACGGAGTGGCATAGCCGTTGGTCACTTGCAGCGACATGCCCAGCAGAGCCGAAAAAATGAAGAACAGGGCCATGCGGCGCTGCTTGAACAGTTTGAAGGCGTTGAGGCCAAGCATCTCGGCCACCGACTGCGACGGCTTCTTCACCAGTTTGCACTGAGGCAGCGTGAGGCAGTAGAAGAACAGCACCACGCCCAGCACGCCCGACACCAGGAACTGCATGTAGGTGTACTGGAACTTGCTGGAGCTGTCGGCAAGCGAGAACGACAGCGAGCCGCCGTCCCACACGGCGCAGTTGACAAACCACATGGTGGCTATGAAGCCCACCGTGCCAAACACGCGTATGGGCGGAAAGTCTTTCACCGTGTCGAGCCCGTGGGTCTTAAGTATGGTGAATGCAGTGGTGTTGGCCAGCGCCAGCGTGGGCATGTAGAATGCCACGCTCACGGTGTAGAGCGTGATGAACGCCGCCTTGTCGGGCTGGTCGGCCGCCATGCCCATGTAGCACAGCCCTATCATGGCCGCACCGGCAATGAGGTGGCAGATGCCCAGCAGGCGCTGCGGCTGAATGTATTTGTCGGCCACGATGCCCATGATGGTGGGCATGAATATCGACACGATGCCCTGGATGGCATAGAACCATGAGATTTCGGCTCCCATGCCGGCGCGTCCCAAGTAGTTGCCCATGCAGGTGAGATAAGCGCCCCACACGGCAAACTCGAGAAAGTTCATTACGATGAGTTTGAGTTTTAAGTTCATTTCTTTAATGCTGTTGATGCGAAGATTAATATGCTGTTATTTTTTTCATAATTCACTTCTCGCTGCCGTCACCGCTTAGGTTGCGCTCACATTCATTGATTTGCTTCTGTATGGCGGCCGCGTCCTCATAGCGCTCTTCGGCCACGGCGCGGCTAAGCCGCTTGCGCAGGGAGTTGAGGCGCATGTGGGCGGCAGTGTCGGCCGAGTCGGACTTGAAGGACGTGAGTTCCACCACCTCGCGTGTGGCATAGATGGGCGCACCCGTGCGCAAGGCAAGGGCTATGGCATCGCTGGTGCGGCTGTCGAGCTGCACCTCGGTGCCGTCGGCCGCAGCCATGCTCACGTGGGAGTAGTACACGCCTTCGCTGAAGCGGTAGATCTCCACCTCGGTGATGCCTATCCGGAAGGCATGCATCATGCTCACCATCAAGTCGTGGGTGAGGGGGCGCGGCGACTGCACGTGCTCGAGCCAGAACGCTATCGACTGAGCCTCGGCCACGCCCACCACAATGGGTATGCGGCGCTGGCAGTCATCCACGTCAAGCAGCAGGGCGTAGGCACCGCTCTGCACCTGGCTGCGCGTGATGCCCAGCACCGTCAGTCTCATTCTGCTGTTATTGTCAAAATCGTTGCTCATGGATGTTGCCAAAGATTATGCTAATCAATTTTCTGACCTGTGATCACACCGCTGCCGTAGCACAAGTGGCCCGCTGCGTCGTAGATCACGGCAAACTGGCCCGGCGCTATGCCCTGCACATCGGTGTCGCTCTCAAGCGCCCACTCGCTGCCGCGCAGGTGGGAGAATCGGGCCTTGAGCATGAGCGGCGTGTGGCGGTTTTTGAACATCACCTCCACGGGGCCGCTCACGCCCTCCCAGGGATTGCCCGAGATGAAGTGCATCTCGTCGAGGTGCATCAGGCGGCCATACTGCTTGGCGGTGCCATAGCCGTTGCTCACATATATCACATTGTCGGCCACGTTTTTCTTCACCACATACCACGGGCCTCCGCTCAGACCCAAGCCCTTGCGCTGGCCTATGGTGTGAAACCAGTAGCCGTTGTGCTCGCCCAGCTTGCGCCCGGTCTCGATTTCAATAATCGGGCCTTTTTTCACGCCCAAGTGGCGGCGTATGAAGTCGTTGTAGTTAATCTGGCCCAGAAAGCATATGCCCTGGCTGTCCTTGCGCTTGGCGTTGGGCAGGCGCACCTCGGCGGCAATGCGGCGCACCTCGCTCTTGGGCAGGTTGCCAATGGGGAACATCACATGCTCCAGCTGCTCGTGGGTGATTTGCGCCAGAAAGTCGGTCTGGTCCTTGACGGGATCGACTGCGGTGGCCAGATATTTCACGCCGTCGACCACATCGGTGGTGGCATAGTGGCCGCTGGCGGTGATGTCGAAGTCCTTGCCCCAGCGCTGCTCAAAGTAGCCAAACTTGATGATGCGGTTGCACATTATGTCGGGGTTGGGCGTGAGGCCGGCCTTGACGGTGCGCAGGGCATAGGCCATCACGTTGTCCCAATACTCGCGGTGCAGCGTCACCACGTCGAGGGGCAAATCGTACTGGCGCGCAATGAGGGTGCACATCTCAATGTCTTCCTCGGCGGCGCAGTCGCCCTCGTCGTCGTCCATGCCTATGCGTATGTAGAACAGGTGCATGTCGTCGTGGTGGCCTTCTTCCACAAGCTTGTGGACCACCACCGCGCTGTCGACGCCTCCTGATATCAATACTGCTATGCTCATTAAAAAAATATTGTGGTTATGCTTGATGTGTTGAGTTGATGAATTAACGCCGCTCCGGTTTCAGGCCTTGTCGAGCACCGCGCTCTCCTCATCGCTGCGGTCGGGAGTGAGGTGCAGCGCCAATAGGTAGTCGAGCGATATTTTGCCCGGGCCGGCAAGCATCATAAACACGAATATGCCCATAAACATGAGCGGATAACCGGGCGAGAAGTTAAACAGTTGGTCGGCCGCTGTGCCGCCCGACGACAATATCACCTGCTCGGCATGCCACATGAGCACCAGCGACGGCACCAGTGCCACGCGGGTGAGGAAGCCGAGCGTAATGAACACCGCACACAGTATTTCCACCACCACCAGTGCCACGACCCAGCTCTCGGCCGAGGGGCCTTGCATCTGCAGCGTGATTTCGTCGATGTGCAGCGACTGCCTTATGGCAAGCTGTAAAAACATCACGCCAGTGAACAGGCGCAGAAACAGGCGCGAGAGGTTGCTGTAGGTGTGGCCCGCGCTGTAGAGAAACAGATTTTTAATTGCTTTGGGTACCATATTCAATATGAGATTCTATTAATTCCACGTGACGTTGCATTGCAAGCGATTGATCACCGCTCGGGAGCCAGACTATCGGTTGAGCATGTCTTTCACCTGATCGATGCTGATGTTCTTTCCCTGCACACGGTGGTCTTTGTCGAGAATGAACACCGACGGCAGCATGCGTATGTCGAGCGCATTGAGCGCATCGGGATAGCTGCCCACGGTCCAGTGCTTGGCATAGTCGGCACTCTCCTTGGCCCAGTTGGCGCCGAGGCGGCCCACAGTGATGTCGTACACCTTGATGCGGCCCGAGGCAATGGCGGCGTTGAGGCCGGCATCGGTGCTGAGGCGCAGGCGGGCAAACGAGCCGTCGCTGTCGTCACGGCTGAACACCAGCAGATAGCTCTGGCAGGTGTCGGCCTTATCGTAAAGCTTGCTTTTGCCGCCGCCAAGGGCAGTGAACTCAAAGTTGGCTATGGGAGCCGTCAGTTTGCTGGCCTCAATG
>CALBLR010000419.1 GCA_937896015.1 uncultured Prevotellaceae bacterium
CGACAACTCGCACTGCGCATTCGCTTGCGCTCGAAAGTCGGGGGCTATCGATAGACATGTGCCTTCGGCACACTCATATTCCATTAGAATTGCTGCTTTTTCAGAACTTTCGTCAAGTCACGCCCTTACAGTTTTCATAGCTTTTTGGCGCATTTCCATCCGCCAGCTCGCCAGAATAGCGACTTTTTCAGTGCTTCCGGCATGCCGCGTCAGCAGTAACCACAATGAATCAATACATTAACTGATAGTTTTGCAAATTGCATTTTTCGGCTTGTGGCAGCAGCAATGCCTGCACATATCCAACCCATCCGGATTTGCCGCTTCTTCAGCGCGCCAACCGCACAACGATAAATCTTTAAGCATAACAAAAAAATCCCGGACATCAACGTCCAGGATTGCTTAACTAATTAACCTTCTAATACCATTAACATAAACCTTAAACAATGATTTTCATAGCCGTCATCCCGACGCCCGTGAATTTCATAACCTTAAAAACTAATACCATGAAAAACCGATACAAAGATAAGCCAAATATGTTTTGCAACACACAAAATCGACTAAAAACCGCTTGATTTTAACTTTAGTTATAGTTTGACTTTTATAACGCCGCATTAAGTTTGTCTTTATTCACATTTAAGAAGCTCAACCACATTGATTTTTCCATTGGGCAGCGTTCTCGGCCTTGCCAATGTAGAGGCAAAAAAAATGCTTGGGACGCACGTGCGCGCCCAAGCATTTATGTGATTGAATTATAGCGGCCCTTACTGCTGCTGGGGCTTGAATGCGTTCCAGCCTTGGGCGCGAATTTCGAGTTCATTGCCATCGCGGCTCACGAGGCACGAGCCAAGTTCGGGCTTGGTGATGTGGCCTATGAGGCGGGCGGTGGTCAGCTGCTCTGCCTTTTGGTGCTCGGAGAGCGGCACGGTGAACAGCAGCTCATAGTCTTCACCGCCATTCATGGCTGCGGTGACGAGGTTCATGTTGAGCTCTTCGGCCATGACAGCCGTCTGGTAGTCGATGGGGATGCGCTCCTCATAGACGCGGCAGCCCACATTGCTGTCGTGGCAAATGTGCAGCAGTTCGCTCGACAGGCCGTCGCTCACGTCCATCATGGCCGTGGGGTGTATGCCGAGTTTTTTGAGCTCGGCAATGACGTCGCGGCGCGCCTCGGGCTTGAGCTGGCGCTCGAGCAAATATTCGCGGCCGGCGAAGTCGGGCTGGAAGTCGGCCTGCCCCGCCCCGGCCTCACGCTCGCGCTCAAGCAGCTGCAGGCCCATGTAGGCGGCTCCCAGGTCGCCGCTCACATACACCAGGTCGGTGTCGCGGGCGCCACTGCGGCGCACTATGCTGCCCTCGTCGGCCTCGCCGATGCAGGTGACGCTGATGAGCAGCCCCGTGACCGAGGCCGAGGTGTCGCCGCCCACAAGGTCGACGCCGTAGTGCTCGCAAGCGAGCAGAATGCCGGCGTAAAGCTCGTTGATGTGCTCCACAGTGAAGCGGCGGCTTATGCCGAGCGACACGGTGATTTGCCGCGGCACTCCGCCCATGGCATACACATCGCTGAAGTTGACCACGGCAGCCTTGTAGCCGAGATGCTTGAGCGGTGTGTAGGTGAGGTCGAAGTGTATGCCCTCGAGCAGGAGGTCGGTGGTGACGAGCGTGCGCTTGCCGCTGTCGCCGCTATAGTTGAGCACTGCGCAGTCGTCGCCCACGCCCAGCTCGGTAGACTTGTTGACCGACTTGAAGTCGCGCGTCAGCTCGCTAATGAGGCCAAACTCGCCGAGCGACGATATTTCTGTTTCGCTTTCGTTGGCCATGGGTTAAAGCTCTTGGAACTGGTTGATGATTTCCTTCATGATGAACGACATGCGCGGCTCGGCTGCGTTGGCGGCCTTCTGCACCTCCTCGTGCGACACCTTCTCGATTACGCCGTCGACGCCAAGGTCGGTGATCACCGACATGCCAAACACCTCCATGCCTCCGTGGTTGGCCACGATTACCTCGGGCACAGTGCTCATGCCCACTGCATCGCCGCCAATCACGTGGAAGTAGTGATACTCGGCCGGGGTCTCGAATGTGGGGCCCTGGGTGCCGACATACACGCCCTCAACCACGCGGATACCGTTGTCCTTGGCCACTTCCTTGGCCTTGGCAATGAGGCGCTCGCTGTAGGCGTGGCCCATGCCGGGGAAGCGGGGGCCAAGTTCATCGTAGTTTTTGCCGTGCAGCGGGTGCTCGGGAAAGAGGTTGATGTGGTCGGTGATGATCATGAGGTCGCCGATTTTGAAATTGGGGTTCATGCCGCCGGCGGCGTTAGACACAAAGAGCGTCTTCACGCCGAGGGCCTTCATCACGCGCACGGGGAAGGTGACCTCCTTCATCGAGTAGCCCTCGTAGAAGTGGAAGCGGCCCTGCATGGCCATGATGTATTTGTCGCCAAGGTTGCCGAATATGATGCGTCCTTTGTGTCCCTCAACGGTAGAGACGGGGAAGTTGGGGATTTCCTCGTAGGGGATGGCCGTCGTGATGTCTATGTGGTTCACAAGTTCGCCAAGGCCGGTGCCAAGGATGATGGCTGTTTTGGGCAGTTGGCTCACTTTGCTTTTAATGTAGGCCGAGGTTTCGTTGATGCGCTCGAGCCAGTTGATTTCTTCTTTCATAATAGCAGTGTTGTGTTTATATATTATGTGTTATTTCTAAACGTTTTTTTGGGCGGGTGATTGAGGCTCACTCATGCCCTTCGGCGGCCAGCGGGTTGGCGGCGGGCCGCGCCTCGATTTCACGCGTCACCTCGTCGATGAAGTCGGGCTCGCCCTCGGTGTGCAGAAATCCCACTTTGATGGGAATGTAGTAGATGCGGTCGCGCATTGTGGGCGGGAAGTATGGATTGTTGATTATGCGCACGGCGTCCTTCTCGGTGGTGACTATGAACTTGCGCTGCCCGTCGAGTTCATCGAGCACGCGGAATATATACTTGAAGTCGTCGCGCGAATACTTGTGGTGGTCGCCATAGTGAATGAGCTTTACAGTGCCGGCTCCCGAGCGTCGCAGATATTTCAGGAAGTTGCGGTGGTTGGCTATGCCGGTTACGCCCAAAATGGTGTCGCCGGGGCCAAGCGAGCGCAGGTCGGTGAGCTGCGGGCGGCTTATGGGGAACACGGGCTGCGGCGCGGCATAGCGCACGGTGGAGAAGAACAGCTTGTGGTCGGCCGCCACAAACTCGCCTATGCGCTTCTGCGCCACGCGCAGGTCGATGGGGGCGATGTTGCTGGGGCATTTGGTGACCACGATTATGTCGCTGTAATACAGCATGTGCGGCGGCTCGCGCAACGAGCCGAGCGGCATCAGGTGGTCTTCGTCGGGCAGACGGTTGAAGTCGACCAGCACAATGTTGACCTTGGGCTTCACGTAACGGTGCTGGAAGGCGTCGTCGAGAATGAAGAGATTGATGTCGGGATTGATGCGCATCATCTCGTGAATGCCCTTGCGGCGGCTCTCGCACACGGCCAGGGTGATGCTGTGGGCAAACTTGTGGTAGATTTGGTATGGCTCGTCGCCCAGGTCGCTGGCCGACAGCGTGGGGCTGGCCAGAATGAAGCCGCTGGTGTCGCGCTTGTAGCCACGGCTGAGCACGCCTATGCGGTAGCGCTGGCACAGGTGCTCGATGAGATACTCCACGTGCGGCGTCTTGCCAGTGCCGCCCACAGTGATGTTGCCCACGCTCACCACAGGCACGTCGAAGCTCTCGCGCTTGAGCAGGCCCGCCTTGAAGGCATAGTTGCGCACCGCCACCCCGGCCCCGTAGAGCCACGAGAAGGGGGTGAGCAGGGCATCGGCCACAGCCTTGCGCCGCTTTTCGCTGAACAGGTCTTTTATGTCGTTAACGTCGATCAATTTCTTTCTGATAACTGTTGTTGTGTAGTTGTTAGCCGGCAGAACCGGGCCCTACTTCACCTCTATCGGCTCCATGAGGCACAATATCTGGTCGCGCGCCATGATGCGCTTTAGGCTGGCGTAGCATGAGTAGAATATGCCCATCTGCTCACCGAGGCGGCTTTCGGCAGCATCAGCGCCATAGCGCTTGAGCAGGCGGCCAAGGCGGTCGGTGTCGGCGGGATAGCTGCGTGTGGCATACTGGCCGCTCTTGAGGCTGGCCTTTGCGGCCACGTAGCACACGGCCTCGTCGATGCCGCCAAACTCATCGATGAGGCCTATCGACAGGGCCGTGCGGCCGTCCCACACGCGGCCTTCGGCAATGGCCTTGATTGAGTCCTGCTTCATGCCGCGGCCATCGGCGCACCGCTGGGTGAAGAGTTCGTATCCGCGGCCTACGTAGGCCTGCATCAGTGCCTGCTGCAT
>CALBLR010000420.1 GCA_937896015.1 uncultured Prevotellaceae bacterium
ATGCCGAGTTCAGGTTGACGGCAATCCCAGCGTCCCACTGAGCCTCGGTCATCTTGAGCATGATGGCGTCTTTGGTGATGCCGGCGTTGTTGACCAGAATGTCGATGTGGCCGAAGTCTTCCTTAACCTGGGCCACAACGGCCTCAGTTTCGTCGAACTTGGCGGCGTTGGACGCATAGCCTTTGGCCTTAACGCCGAGGGCTGCTATTTCTTCTTCGGTCTTCTTGCCGTTTTCATCAATCACGAGATCGGTGAAAGCGATGTCAGCGCCTTCGCTGGCAAACTTAAGAGCGATTTCCTTGCCGATACCGCGTGCGGCACCTGTGATGAGTGCCACTTTTCCTTCGAGTAATTTCATCTTTTTTGTCTTTGTGTATTGTGTGATAAATATATGTCGTGTGGTTTGTTTTGTTTACAGTTTGCCTCCGTCGTCAGCCGAGATGCCGTGCAGAATGAAGTCGCGGATGTAGGCCCGCAGCTTCATCTTTTCGATGCCAAGGTCGCCAAAGCTGTCGCGGATGTAGTGGATGTCGAGCCCCTGCAGGCACAGCATCATCACGCTTGCGGCCTTGTCGACGTGCTTGATACGGAAGTCGCCGCGGTCCACCCCCTCTTGCAGGATTTGGCGCAGAATGGCCACCTCGCGGCCCGTGTTGGCACGGCGCGCGCGCTCCACGCGGCGCACGTCCATAAAGAAGCTGGCGCGCAGCGAGCCGTTGCGCCCCACCACCTCCTTCACGGCCTCGAAGCGGATGAAGATGAAGTTGATGAGCTTCTCCTCGGGCGGCAGCGGCAGCGACGGCAGCTTGCTGAGGCGGTCGACCACTATGCTGGTTTCGCGGCGCACAACGGCGTTGAAAATCTCGCGTTTGCTCTTGAAATAGGTGTAGATGGTGCGCCGGCCCTTGTCGCTGGCCGACGCAATATCGTTCATGGTGGTGTTTTCCACCCCCTTGTGGGCAAACAGCTGCCGCGCCACATCTATGAGCTTATCGCGAGTTTTAGATACCATTGTGATATGAAAAATTGCACATTTAATTACAAAGTGCGAAATTAGTGAATATTGTTGACTTACACAACAGTTGTGCGGGGCAATGCGCATCACAAAGCGCGGCAGTGGCCGCCCGAAGCATATGCTCAGGCGGCCACTGTATGGTAGATTATGCGTTGCTGCCGGGAGGTTACCAGGCAAACATCGGGTAGTCTTTCATCATGGCGTTCACCTTTTCGCGCACGGCCTTGATGTTGGCCTCGCTCTCGGGGTTGGCCAGGACGGTGTCGATAAACTCCACTATCTCGCCCATATGCTCCTCTTTGAGGCCGCGTGTGGTGATAGCGGGAGTGCCCAGGCGCAGGCCAGAGGTCTGGAATGCCGAGCGGTCGTCGAAGGGCACCATGTTTTTGTTGGCCGTGATGTCGGCTGCCACAAGAGCCGCCTCGGCCACCTTGCCTGTGAGGTCGGGATACTTGGTGCGCAGGTCAACGAGCATGCTGTGGTTGTCGGTGCCGCCCGAGCAAATCTTGTAGCCCTTGTCGATGAGAGCCTGCGCCATTACGCGCGAGTTGCGGAGCACCTGCTCGGCATAGGTCTTGAATGATGGCTGCAGCGCCTCGCCGAAGGCAACAGCCTTGGCTGCAATCACATGCTCGAGGGGGCCGCCCTGCACTCCGGGGAACACGGCCGAATTGAGCAGCGACGACATTTTGCGCACCACGCCCTTCTTGGTGGTTATGCCCCAGGGATTGTCGAAATCCTTGCCCATGAGAATGATGCCGCCGCGCGGGCCGCGCAGGGTCTTGTGGGTGGTGGAGGTGACAATGTGGGCCCACTTCAGAGGGTTGTTGAGCAGGCCGGCGGCGATGAGGCCTGCCGGGTGCGCCATGTCGATCATGAGCAGGGCTCCCACCTTGTCGGCGATTTTGCGCATGCGCTCATAGTCCCACTCACGGCTGTAGGCGCTGGCGCCGCCCACTATGAGCTTGGGGCGCTCGCGCAGGGCCACTTCCTCCATCATGTCGTAGTCCACAAGGTTGGTGTCGGGAGTAACATTGTATTCACACTGGTGAAACACGAGTCCCGAGAAGTTGACTGGGCTTCCGTGCGACAGGTGGCCGCCGTGGGCCAGATTCAGACCCATGAACTTGTCGCCGGGCTTGAGCACGGCCATGAACACGGCCATGTTGGCCTGCGCGCCCGAGTGGGGCTGCACGTTGGCATACTCGGCGCCAAACAGGCGCTTGATGCGCTCGATGGCCAGAG
>CALBLR010000421.1 GCA_937896015.1 uncultured Prevotellaceae bacterium
ATGCCATATCCCTACTGATTGCGGTGAAGTGCTGCTTGCGGTTGCGCACAAAAAATCCCGCATTCGTGAGAATGCGGGACTTCGTTGGAGGTCACTAGCGGATTCGAACCGCTGTGCCCGGTTTTGCAGACCGGTGACTAAACCACTCATCCAAGCGACCATCAGTTGCGTTTTTGCATTTGCAAAGTTAATGCTTGTTTTTGACCTGTGCAACTTTTGCCGCATGTTTTTGCCACATTTTTGTTTCGCGCAGGAAAATAAAGACAACAACAGAGACAATAGGCTGCAACATGCATGCCGAAAATTGTTGTTGACAGCAAGTAGATGGAATATAAACGACAATAGAGACAATTTAGGACAAATCAGAGTCGACTTTTATCAGTAAAAGCCTCCCCAAGACATTGTCTCCCGTTGTCTCTATTGTCGTTTAAAACCCCTGTGGTGGTTGTGTGGATGTGAAAAAGCCGGAGTCGGCACTCGTGCCGCTCCGGCTTTTTGCAGATATAATTGTTATTAATTAATGGGGACGTAGAGAATGTGTGGTTACATCTTGTCGGTGCCCTCCACCAGCTGGCCCATGGCATACACGCTGCGCAGGTTCAGCTCGTCGTCGAGCAGCAGCAGGTCGGCGTCTTTGCCGCGCTGCAGCGAGCCCTTGCGGTCATAGATGCCCATGATGCGGGCCGGGGTCTCCGATGCCATGCGGCAGGCGTCGTTCAGCGGAATGCCGGCAATGTTCACGGCGGTGCGGATCAGGCGGTCCATGGTGGCGATGCTGCCGGCCAGTGCCGAGCGGTCGCTAAGCTTGCACACGCCGTCTTCAATAATCACGCGCGGGTCGAATGCCTCCTTGCTGTCGCTGGCGGTCACGGCCAGGGCGTCGGTGATGAGCGCGGTGCGCTCCACACCCTTGGTGCGGTAGATGAGTTGCAGGATTGGGGCGGGCACGTGGATGCCGTCGGTTATCATCTCCACCGTCATACGCTCCATCAGATACACGCTCTCCACAGTGCCGGCGTGCTTAAACTCGCGCACGTTGTGGAAGCCCGGCATGGCGTTGTAGAAGTGTGTTGCGTGGCTGTAGCCGGCCTCGTAGGCGGCCTTCACGTCGTCGTAGGTGGCTGCCGTGTGGCCTATGGCGGCCAGCACGCCCTTGCTCACTATGTAGCGGCCCATCTCAATGGCGCCGGGCAGCTCGGGGGCCACGTCCCAGCGGCGCAGGCAGCTGTAGTCTTCCACTATGTGCTTGTATTCCTTTGGGTCGGGGTTGCGGATGATTTCGGGCATCTGCGCGCCGGCCTTCTTGGGGTTGAAGTACGGGCCCTCGAGGTGCAGACCCATTATGGGGCTGCCCGGCTCCTTCATCAGCTCGTCGCAAGTGGCGCAGGCGTCCTCTATCATCTTCAGAGTCGACGACGACAGGGTGGGGAAGATGGCTGTGGTGCCGTGCTTCATGTGGGCCTGGGCGGCCACCTTGAAGGCCTCGGCCGTGCCCTCCATGAAGTCGCGTCCGCCGCCGCCGTGGCAGTGCAGCTCAATGCCGCCGGGCACCACGTGCATGCCGCGGGCGTCAACGGCTTTCTCGGCCTTTGGCTCGATGTTGCTGCCTTTGCGTATCTCCACAATGCGGCCGCCGTCCATCAGCACGCTGCCTCCGCATATCCATCCTTCAGGGGTAAGGATGTGACCATTGTAAATTTGAGTCAACATAGGGTGTTATCGTTGTTTTTGTAATTAGTTTTCTTATAGTTGTTTTCTGCACTGGCAAAGGTAGTGGCTTTTGTGTTACGTTGTCGCTTTGCATAACACGTTTTTTGAATTATTGACACTTTTTCAGTCTTGCGGCATGCCTCTTGGCGGTGCGGCAAGACTGAAAAAGTCAGCGCGGCAATGCCATTTGAGCTGAAAAGGCATTGCCGCGCCGGCTGCGTTAGCCACTTTGCCGTGGCTCGGGGGTGCGCGTGCTTATTTCTTGCTTACTTTGTTGTAGCGCTTGTTGAGGCCCTCAACCACCTCGTTGGTCACGTCAAACTTGGGGTCGGCATACAGTGTGGCCGATTTCAGCAGCACCATGTCAAAGCCCTTCTCCTTGGCATACACCTTAAGATAGTTGCTGATGGAGTCTTGCAGCTGGCGGCTGTTCTGTGCATACTCGCTCTGAATGCTCTGCTGCATTTTGCCCAGATAGGTCTGGGCGTCGCTCTGCATCTTCTGCAGCTTGGCCTGGTCGCTGTTGAAGCTCTCCTGGGTGAGGTATTGGTTGTTCTTGTATTTCTGCTGCATTGTGCTGCCAAACTTGTTGATTTCGGTGCTGCGCTGCTGCTGGGCGGCGTCGAGCTGGTTCTGGCGGCGGAGCATGCTCTCGTTGAGGTCCTTGGCCAGGTTATATTTTTCCATAATGGTGTCGCCGTCAACGTAGCGGATGGTCATAGCCTGCTCGGTGGCTCCCTGAGGCAGGCTCTGCTTGGCAGGTTCTTGCTTCTTCTCGTTGCACGAGCCGAGCGTCAGCGCGGCTGCAAGGGCAAAAACTGTGAGATGTTTGTAGTTCATATCTGTGTATGTAAAGTGTATTGTGTTATTAATCGTTAGAGTTAGCTGTCGTAGAACTCGCTGTCGCGCGGGCAGCTGATGCCGCGGCTGCGCATGCTGGGGTTGTCGTGGATGTGGGTGTTTGGAAACCGGCCGCCCTTCACAAAGAATATCTTCACGCCGAGCAGCACCACGGCCACGCCCACCAGCATGGCGGCAAGGCCTGCCACGAGCAGTATGTTGAGCGATATAGTCATTAGCTTTTTACAAATTTCTATGCAAATATATGAAACCTTTGCGAGTTTTCCGCCTATTTCAAATTATTTTCGTAACTTAGCGAGTGAAATGTTAATTATTTAACATTAGTTTAATCCAAACAACGCTAACTAACGTTTAACGTTCTAAATATATTAGAAATTATGACAATTAAAGACTTGAAACCGGCTTTGGTCTGGAACATCTTCGACCAGATTACAAAGGTGCCACGTCCCTCTAAGAAGGAAGGCAAAATGCGTGAGTTCCTCGTTGACTTCGCCAAGAAGCACAACCTCGAGTGCAAGACCGACGAAATAGGCAACGTGGCCATCTTCCGTCCCGCAGCCCCTGGCTACGAGAACGCCAAGAAGGTGGTGCTGCAAGGCCACATGGACATGGTGTGCGAGAAAAACAAGGACGCCAAGCACGACTTCGACAAAGACCCCATCGAGACCATCGTTGATGGCGAATGGGTGCGCGCCAACGGCACCACTCTGGGCGCCGACGACGGCATCGGCGTGGCTGGCGCGCTGGCCGCGCTCATCGACCCCGACCTCAAGGTGGGCCCGCTGCAGGGCTTCTTCACCGTCGACGAGGAGACAGGCCTCACTGGCGCAAGCAACGTGGGCGAGGGCATGCTCAGCGGCGACTACCTGCTCAACCTCGACAGTGAGGACGACGGCGTGATCACCATGGGCTGCGCCGGTGGCATCGACACGGTGGCCACCTACACCTACAAGCCCGTGGCAGCGCCTGCCGGTTATGTGTTCTTTAAGGTCGACATGTCGAAGCTGCAGGGCGGACACTCGGGCAGCGACATCAACGCCGGACGCGCCTGCGCCACCAAGCTCATCGTGCGCCTGCTGTGGGACATCAAGCAGACCCACGACCTTGCCCTGGCCAAAATCGACGCCGGCAACCTGCGCAACGCCATCGCCTATGAGGCTCACGCTGTGTTTGGCATCAAGGCCGACGACAAAGAGGCCGTTTCGGTGCTCTTCAACACCTTTGTGGCCGATGTGAAGAACGAATACAAGCTCGTGGAGCCCGACATGGAAATCAAGATCGAGAGCGTCGACACTCCCGCCGAGGTCATCGACAAGGAGTCGGCCTA
>CALBLR010000422.1 GCA_937896015.1 uncultured Prevotellaceae bacterium
GACGGCAACATGCCCGGCGTGATGCTGAGGGGCATTCTGCTTGAAAAATAATCATTCTAAAAAAAGACGAGACACATATGGACATTGACGAGATATATTACGATGCCGTAGACCTGCTGCGCGAAATGGTGGCAGTGCCGTCGCTGAGCCGCCAGGAGGCAGGCGTGGCCGATGTGGTGGAGCGGGCTATGCGGCGGTTTGGCCTTGACGTGAAGCGCCACGGCTGCAACCTGTGGAGCATAGCCCCAGGCTTCGACCCGCAGAAGCCCACCGTGCTGCTCAACGCGCACATCGACACCGTGCGCGTGGCCGACGGCTGGCAGCACCAGCCCTTCAGCCCCACCATGGAGGGCGACCGCATGTATGGCCTGGGCACCAACGACGACGGCGCCAGCGTGGTGAGCCTGCTCACGGCGTTCCGCCAGCTCAGCGAGCGCGAGCAACCCTACAACCTGATTTTTCTGGCCTCGGCCGAAGAGGAGGTGAGCGGCAAGGGCGGCATCGAAAGCGTGCTGCCCATGCTGCCGGCCATCAGCGTGGCCCTGGTGGGCGAGCCCACGGGCATGCAGCCAGCCGTGGCCGAGAAGGGGCTGATGGTGCTCGACGGTGTGGTGCGCGGCGTGGCCGGCCACGCCGCTCGCAACGAGGGCGTGAACGCCATCTACAAGGCTGTGGAGGTGATCGACACCCTGCGCACGCTCAGGCTGCCCAAGGAGTCGGCCATGCTCGGCCCCGTGAAGATAACGGTGACCAAGATAGAGGCCGGGCACCAGCACAACGTGATTCCCGACCTATGCACCATGCTGGTGGACGTGCGCACCACCGACGCCTACACCAACGTGCAGACACTTGAGCTGATACGCCAGGCCGTGCCGCAGTGCGAGCTAACGCCCCACTCCACCCGCCTCAACCCCAGCGGCATCGACACCGGCCACCCGTTGGTGCAGCGCGCCGTGATGCTGGGCAAGGAGCCATTCGGATCGCCCACGCTGAGCGACCAGGCTCTGATGCCGTTTCCATCGCTTAAAATGGGTCCGGGCGACTCGGCGCGCTCGCACACGGCCGATGAATACATTGAACTGGCCGAGATACGCGAAGCCATCGACACCTACATAATAATGCTCGATGGCCTGACACTGTAAACAGAAATCCCCGGTAAGGCTTCTCACCGGGGATTTCTGCATTTAATTCAAATTATGGTTTCAGGCCGCATTAGAATGCGAGCATTATGCCCAGCGACCAGTTGCGGAACTGAGGGCCGCAGCCGTCCTTAAGCACATTTTGCGGGCGGTAGCGGAAATACACGCCAAAGTCGCCCACGCCAATGCCGGCAATGACGTCGAAGGTGACGCGGCGCTGGTGTATTTTCTTAATCGCCTCGTTGTAGTCCACATCGCCCTGCGTGTAGCTGTTTTTAGCCGTGGCCCACAGGTTGAGGTCCATTACGCCGCCGGCCATCACCTTAAGCTCGCGGTAGACGCGCTGGCGCAGCAGCAGCGGGAACTGAAGCGAAGTGACGGTGAGGCTCGACTTGGCCTTGTTCCAAGCCTCATTTTTATCGGTGATGCGCAGATAGCCGTCATCGCCCTTCACAAAGCAGGTGCCGTTGTGCAGGTTGAAGTGGCGGGCCTCAAAGCCGAAGCCCAGCGACATGCCGAAGCCGCAGCGTGTGCGCATCTCCAGGCCTATCAGGTTTAGAACACCTATTTCGCTCTGATGGCCAAGCGCGCGGTCGAGGTCGCCGGCGGCATTGTCGCCGCGCGCAATGGCGTGGCCCCAGCCCACGTACACGCCGCCGAAGAACATGTCCCAGCGCACGCGGCCGCGCTTCACGGTGTCGGTCTTGGTGAATGGCAGACGCAGGGCAAAGTCGCCCTCGGCCTGAGTGGTGTGCTCGCGCACGCCGTCGTTGCGGTCGCTGCGATACACATAGCGGTATTGCGGGTTGCCGTCGCTGCCTTCAATGGTGAGCTTCATTCCGGTTGAGTCTTCGGTGATTATCACATTGCCCGGATTTTTCACCACCTTCACAGTGTCGGTGGTCGACGGGGCTGCCATCGCAGCCAGCGGTGCAATTGCCATTGCGGCAAGCACGAGTAGAGAATTCTTCATATCGTTATACGTTTTTATTGTTATTGACTAATTAGTTTGCGCACCTGCTCCTTGGAGGCAGGCCCGTCCATGTAGATCAGTGTCACGCGGTCGGCCTTGCGAGTGCGCGCCAGCGACTGGTTGAGATAGAACACATAGCGGTTCACGCCGGCGGCACGGCGCAGCTTATAGAAGCCGAAGTACAGTTGGCCGCCACGGTATTCCGTTTCGCGGTCGGTGGCCATGGCCCCGTCGCGTGTCACCATTGCCGCGATTGCGGCGGCGTAGGCCGCAGGGGCCTCAAGACTGTGGTACCTGTCGAGTCCGATGCTGCGGGCCTTCTTGCCCGTCACCATGATTTCGGTGCAGTCGCGGGCCTTGCCATAGCGGGCAAACGCCTGGCTCACATTGAGCGACGCGCTTTGCGCCAGTGCCGCCACAGCCATAAGCACCACGACAGCCGTAGTAGTTATAATGCGTTTCATAATCACATGTTTGTGTTAATTAATTGTTCTCAATAATAATATCCTGCCAACGTTTCAACCTTAAGCTCTAAACATTTTCAGCCTTAAATTAGTCGCCTGCGGCCCGACCCACGCTGGCCAGCTGCATCATCACGCTCTGGTCGATGTCGGAGTGCGCCTCGCCCACCGCGCTGAGGTTGCCGCGCACCATCTGCATCACCTGCTCCTGGTTGGTCACCTTGTGCCCGTTGACGTAGGCAATGCACTCGCCGGCATTTGAGCCGAGCCCCACATGCACAAGCGCACCCGCCACAATGGCCACGGCCGCCACAGCTGCCGCTGCCGCGCGCCACGCCACATGGCGGCGGCGCGCATGGCGGGAGCGCTGCTCAAGCTCCATGCCCACGCTGGCAAATCCCATTGCCACCCTGGCCTCGTCGATGTCGCTGCCCGACCACGGGCATTGCGCCAGCGCGTGGCGCAGCAGCCTCTCGTCGGCATCAGTGGCAGTGCACTCAAAGTAGGAGCTGATGAGCGCGGCCAAGCCTGCGCGTGTAATCGGCCGGCCGTCGACCACCAAGCTCTGGGTGCGATTAATATCGGTTGTTGTCATCATTATATGCCTTATTTTTAATGTCAGTCATCCAATT
>CALBLR010000423.1 GCA_937896015.1 uncultured Prevotellaceae bacterium
GGTGAAGTGTTCAGCGTGGCCAACACGGCCTATAAGGAGAGCCGCGCCCGCGTGCTGTGGGGAACAAAGGAAATCACCGACCTCACCGGTCCCGCCACCACCAATGTGGCGCATGCCATCTGGGCCTACGACGACGAGATATACATTGCCGGTCAAAGTGGCCAGAATGCTGTGCTGTGGGTCAATGCCAAGGCACAGGTGCTCGACGATGAACGGTCGGATGCGCTCGACGTGTGCTATGCCAACAAGCAGACCTACTGCTGCGGCTACACCGTCGACGCCTCTGGGGCCAAGCACGGCCGCATATGGTCGAGCGGCGGCAGTGTGCAGCTGCCGGCTGACGGACTTGTGAGTGTCAACGCCATTCTGGTCGACGGCAGCGACGTCTACATTGCCGGCGTGGAGCAGAGCGGCGCATCGCAGCAGGCTGTGGCCTATGCAGGCCGGCAGCGCACGGTGCTCAAGACCGATGCCGGCTGTGTGGCCGTGCCGGGGTCAATCGATGTGCACGGCGACAACGTGTATGTGGCCGGCATGGTCACTGCGGCCGACGGCAGCTCGCACCCTGCGCTGTGGGTCAACGGTGAGCCGCAAGACATCTCCGCCCTGCATCTGGCCGCGGTCAAGATGATGAGGGCCAACTGAGCGGGGTGGGGCACACTCGCCCCAGTCTGATTTTTTTTCGTTAAAACAACATTGTAAAAGTCATTCAGCAAAAAACATGAACAAGATAATAGCAAAAGAGCACTTCTCCGAGAATGTGGTGAAACTGGTGATCGAGGCTCCGCTCATAGCCAAGGCGCGCCGCGCCGGCCACTTTGTGATAGTGCGCTGCGGCGACATGGGCGAGCGCATTCCGCTCACCATAGCCGACTCCGACCTTAAGGCCGGAACCATAACCCTTGTGGTGCAGGCTGTGGGCGACTCCACACGCAAAATCTGCGCCCTCAACCCCGGCGACGAACTGACCGACGTGGTGGGCCCGCTGGGCCAGGCCACCCACATAGAAAACTACGGCACAGTGGTGTGCTGCGGCGGCGGTGTGGGCGTGGCTCCGCTGCTGCCCATCATCCGCGCCCTCAAGGCTGCGGGCAACCGCGTGGTGAGCGTGCTGGCCGGCCGCACCAAGGAACTGATAATCCTCGAAGACGAGGTGCGCGCCTCGAGCGACGATGTGATAGTGATGACCGACGACGGCAGCTATGGTCAGAAGGGCCTTGTCACTGCCGGAGTGGAGCAGGTGATTAAGCGCGAGCGTGTGGACCGCGTGGTCACCATCGGGCCGGCCATAATGATGAAGTTTGTGGCGCTGCTCACCAAAAAGTATGAGATCCCTACCGAGGCGTCGCTCAACGCAATCATGGTCGACGGCACAGGCATGTGCGGAGCCTGCCGCGTGAGCGTGGGCGGCAAGACGCGCTTTGTGTGCGTCGAAGGGCCCGAGTTCGACGCCCATCAGGTCGACTTCGACGAGCTGATGATGAGGCTGCGCTCGTGCTGACACAATATCGAATTATCTCAATCAATTAAAAAAACAGAAAGACATTTCGTTATGAACGACAATACCAACAAGTCGGCTGAGCTGCGCAACGAGCAGTGGCGCGCCCAGCTGCGCGCCGGCCACACGGCCAAAGAGCGCACTGCCATGCCGCGCGTGGCCATGCCGCAGCTTGCGCCCGACTACCGCATCACTTGCAACGAGGAGGTGAACCAGGGCATCACCGAAGCACAGGCCGTGGCAGAGGCCACACGCTGCCTCGACTGCCCCAATCCGCAGTGCGTCACCGGCTGTCCGGTGGGCATCGACATCCCGCGGTTTATTAAAAACATCGAGCGCGGCCACTTTGCCGACGCCGCCGCTGCCATAGGCGAAACCAGCTCGCTGCCAGCCGTGTGCGGCCGTGTGTGCCCGCAGGAGAAGCAGTGTGAAAGCAAGTGCATACACACCAAAATGCACCATCCGGCCGTGGCCATAGGCTACCTTGAGCGCTTTGCCGCCGACTGGCAGCGTAGCCACGCCGACGGCCAGGGTGTGCCTGAAAAGGCCGCTCCGCTTGGCATCAAGGTGGCCGCCATTGGCAGCGGCCCCTCGGGGCTGGCCTTTGCCGGCGACATGGCCAAGATGGGCTTCGACGTCACCGTGTTTGAGGCCCTGCACGAAATTGGCGGCGTGCTCAAGTATGGCATTCCCGAGTTCCGCCTGCCCAATTCCATCGTCGATTATGAAATTGGCGGCCTTAAGCGCCTCGGGGTTAAGTTTGTGAAAGACTGCATAGTGGGCAAAACTATCACCTACGACGATTTGCACAGCCAGGGTTTCAAGGGCGTGTTTGTAGGTTCAGGTGCCGGTTTTCCGCGCTTCATGAACATTCCGGGCGAAAACCTCAACGGTGTGATGTCGAGCAACGAATACCTCACGCGCATCAATCTGATGCACGCCGGCCGTGGCGGCGACACCCCAGTGATGCGCGGCCGCTCGATTGCCGTGATTGGCGGCGGCAACACCGCTATGGACTCGGCCCGCACAGCCCGCCGCATGGGAGCCGAGCGCGTGATGCTGGTGTACAGGCGCAGCGATGCCGAG
>CALBLR010000424.1 GCA_937896015.1 uncultured Prevotellaceae bacterium
TTTTAGGCGGTCGGTCATCAGGCGGCACACGGCCATGTGCACGTCATACCACTTCACGCCGGGACGCGCCACTTGCAGCACGTAGTCGTGGCAAGCCTCCACTATGCTGTATATCTCCAGCTGTCGTTGGGTGAACTTGCCGCTCACGGGATAGGTGCGGGTGTTGTCGCTGCAATAGTTGCTCATGGTTTCGGCTCCGGCATCGCACAGTGCAAGGCGGCCGGCCTCAAGCGGGGCCAGCGAGGGGTTGCCGTGCATGATTTCGCCGTGCTGCGAGAATATGGTGGCGAAGCTCACCTTTGAGCCAAGCGAGTGGGCCACGCCGTCCACTTGTCCGCCCACGTATTTCTCGGTGACTCCAGGGCGCGTGAGGCGCATGGCGGTGGTGTGCATCTGGTAGCCGATGGCGCAGGCGCGCTCAATTTCTTCGATCTCCTGTGGCTCCTTCACCGAGCGCATCTTCACCACGGCCATTATCAGGTCCATTGAGGCCAGTGTGGTCTGCTGGCTGGGGTGTATGCCCAGCAGTTCCTGAATCTGTATTTTGTTGTCGAAGCGGTAGGGGGGCAGGAAGTGCACCCTGCGGCAGTGGTTCTTGGCCTCGTCGGTGATGGTGGCAAGTTGCGCCAGCGGCGCGCTGTGGGCCACACCCACCTGGGCGGCCATGTGGGCCACGCTGTCCACCGAGCCATACCACACGATGTCGTCGATCGATATGTCGTCGCCCAGCAGTGTCTCGGTGTCGTTGTCAACATCAATCACGCCCACAAGCCCGTCGCGGTTCTGACCGAAGTAGTAGAGAAATGTGGAGTCTTGGCGGAAGGGATAATATGCATTCGACGGATAGTTGCAGGGCGACTCGTTGTTGCCAAACAGCAATATCACACCGCTCTTAACGAGCTTTTTAAGCTCGGCGCGGCGGCGCACGTAGGTTTCTTTGCTAAACATAAGCTATATTCGTTTAGGTGGTTGTTTTTTTCTTTCAATGGGTAAAATTAGCACACGTGGGCGGCAAATGCAAGTGTTTGTCCGCATTTTGCGGCACTAAGCCACGAGAAAGCATGAAAAGCAAGGCGTCCGCCTCCCTGACTGTGCCGGGAGGCGGACGCCTTGCTTTAATGCTCAGTGTGATAAGCGCTGCGTCAGAACGCGCGTTTTTCGGTGGTCACGCGGCCGCTGGTGTAGGTGGTGACCACGATGTTCATGCCGCTGAAGGCTTCGCCCGATGCCATGCCCTGCAGGTTGTAGTAGCGCACGCTCTGCACCTGCTCGCTGGTGCTGACGCTGTCGATGCCGGTGATAGTGCCCTGGTTGAACTGGACGGCAAATTTGCGCTCGGCCACGTAGTAGTTTGCGTTGTCGTCGCCCTTGCCGCGGCAGTAGAAGCGCACCCGGTAGTTCACCGTCTTTGTCTCGTTGCTCTTGAGCACGTTGTCGATGAAGAGGTCTTTCACCTCGAGCTCGCCGGGAGCCGTCTCGGTGAACATGTAGTTGCCTTCTACATTGGGGTTGCCGTTGCCCTTATACTGGTCGGGGGTGAGCATGGTCTCGGTGCCGTCGCTGTTCACGCGCCACACGCGGAAGGCCACAGGCTCCATAAGGCTGCTATACATGCCGGTGGCGTTGAAACTGGTGCTGAATCCCATTTTCCACGAGTGCTCGTCGTAGGCAAACGGGTTGGTCTTCAGTGTCTGCGCCGAGCTCAGTTGCACGCCCAGCAGGTCGAGCGTGGTCTTGTTGGCTCCATAGGTGTTGGTGGTGCTGTCGGGTGCCACGGCGCTGATAATGGGGTAGAATGTGCCCTCGTTGTATTTTGCCTGGCGCAGGTCGTCGTAGACGGTGGCTGTGCCGGCCGGCTGGTTGTCGGCGATGCAGTGGTCGAGGTTGTCGTTTTCAGTGTTACGCACCAGCCACGAGTAGGTGCCGTTTTTGGCGCGTTGGATGTCGGCAAACTTCACTGTGCCGCCATCGTCCTCGCGATACATGGCATAGCTGCGCACCTCCACTGCGTTTTCGGTGGTGGCTGTCACTGTCACGCTTTTGTCGAGGCTGAGGCTGTGGTCGGTGTCGGCCAGGTATTCGCTTTCGGTGTAATGGGTGAGCGCGGCTGTGTAGCTGGTCTTGTACACGTTGAAGCGCACCACGTTGCTGTACACGTCTTTCAGCTCCTCGCCGGCAATTGCCTTGGCGGGCTTGAACACCACCTTGTAGTCGTAGTAGGACTTGTGGTCGTTTTTGGCGGTCGAGGCCGTGAACTCGTCGTCCACGCTGAAGTTGCCAAAGTCGAGCTCGCCCGTGCGCGAGGGGGCGGAGAACGTGCCGCTCACAGGCTCGGTGGCCGTGAGCTGGTTCTGGCGCGTGAGTGTGTAGGCAAAGTTCCAGCAGCTGTCGGTGGCCACTGCCGTGCCAAACTTTATGGTGGCTATCGGGGTGCTCGCATCGTCGCTTATGCGGTAGAGCACAAACTCGGTGGCGTTGTCTTCAATCAGGTCGCCCGTCACGTTGGTGCCCACAGTGTTGTTGAGAGTGATGTTGTTCTTATACTGGTTCTCCTCCTTGGCCACGCTGTAGGTGCTGCTGTACGAGCCGCCAATGTTCAGGCTCAGGCGCTCGTAAGGGTCCCAGCCGGGAATCACCACGCTGGCCTTGTTGCTCTCCACGTGGTTGAATTCCACTCCTGTGGGCTTGCCCGTCACAATGTAGGTGATGCCGCGGCCGCTCGGGTTCTGCGGCTCCACGTAGGTGTAGGTGTAGTCGTGCAGCGGCTCGGAGTTCATAGGCTTGGCTTCGGCCACGCCGTTCACCACGCGGTAGATGTAGAAGTCTTGCTCCACCTTGCTGTCCGACAGCTTGTCGAGGCCCGAAGTCCAGTTGAGCGTCACGCTATACTGGTGGTCTTCGGCATTGCCCTTCTGCGAGGCCTGTGCGCTGAGCACAATGCTGTAGGCGTTGAACTGCGGGCGGTATAGCGGATTGTAGCTTGAATACTCGCCATTGTTGTGGCGCATGCTCCACTCGATGAATCTGAAGTCGGGAATGAACACATCGAGGTTCGACATTGTTTGGCCCGCATCGCTCGCTCCCGTGCCCATGGTCACCCAGTGCCCGGCGTTGACGGGCACCGATGTGCACTCGTGGTTCACTTGAAACAGTTCCCCGTTGTTCACCCTCTGGTAGAAGTTGTTGGGTGTGGTGCCGGCTCCGGATAATGCTGTGGGGCTGAACTCCTCAAACATCTGGTAGAATGGAGGCTCTCCCGTGGCACCGCGTGCGTGTGCGCCCTTGCCCATCACAAAGAAGCGGTTGTAGGTGCCGCTCACGTTATACACCACGCCGGGATTGTAGGTGCTGTCAGTGCTGTCATACTCCTTGCCGTCGCGCCTGATGCGGAACCCGTTGGTGAGCACCTTCACCGACTTGATGTATTTATACATCAGCTGGCTCACTTTATCGTCAGGATATTTTGTGGCTTCGTCGCTGGGATAGTTGTCTTTCACTTCCACCACCAGCATGGTCTGCTCCTCATCGTCGTTGGTGGGTGGGGTGGTGTTGGTGAAATTCCAGGTGGGCACGGTACTGGCATAATTGACTGCGCCACGGTTGTAGATGTCGCCTATTACCGGCGAAGAGTACTTCTTGCCGGGAAAGTCGGGGTTGGTGTAGATGAGTGTGATCATGGCTTTGATTTGCTCGGGCTCGGTGGCGCGCTCGGTGAGGTTGCTCACGTGCTCAGTGCCGGCCTTGTCGGTCCATGAGTAGTTGTATTTTTCAAAGAAAGCCTTGGTGCACTTCAAGGCTATGGGCTGCAGCGGGGCCGACCCACTCTCGGCGGCCATGGCAGCGGTGCAGCCGAGCCACACGCAGGTTGCGGCTGCTAACGTCTTAAGTTTGTGTAACATAATGAATCTTAGTTGTACTATCTTTTCGTATTATCAGTTGTTTTTTCTTTGCTGTGTTTGATTAATTAATACAAAATGTCGAAAACAATAATACAACGGCAAAACGGAACAAAAATTGTTAAACAAGTCAAAAAAAAAACATAATCATTGTTTTCTGCACAATATGCGAAATATGGACCACTACCGCCCAGCCCGTTCGTCAAAAACGTTACATGTAACACTTTTGGCGAACGGACTGGGCGGAGCTTGTGCAAAATGCCTACGTTCCACACAATTTTGTCGTGATTTGGTTATAATAGGTGTGGCGGTTTCGTTCTGCACTACACCGAAAGGCTGTCGTTATTCATCAAAAAGTCGTAGATGTTCATGATTGTAATACCTTTTTGGGTTTGATAAGTAGGCGTTGGTGTGCCAACGACAATATATTTTGGAAAATTGTCGTTGATGCGTGAGAGCGAATTTAACTCTTGCTCCATTTTTTCGTTTGTTGGCAATGCGTATGCCGACTGAATGTAGCATCGCTTATATCCCTGATTGCAGACAAAGTCAACCTCCAGAGTGGAACGTAGCCGCCTTCCATCACCGGCATCGCGGGTTATGGAAAGTTGTCCAACGTCTACCGAAAGTCCCCTCAGCCGCAGTTCATTGTAGATGGCATTTTCAAGCAGGTGGGTGAATTCTGTTTGTCTGAAATTGATGCGTGCGTTTCTTAGCCCTAAATCTGTGAAGTAATATTTCGATGGCGTGTCGATGTACTTATTTCCCTTGATGTCATATCTCACCGACTTTTCTATGAGAAATGCATCTTGAAGCAGGTCGAGATACGTTTTAATGGTGTCTTTCGACAAATTGCTTTTCTTTACCGACCTGAAGCAATTCTCTAACTTTGAGGGATTTGTCAGGCAGCCTATGTTTGAGGCGATTAAACTTATCAATTCTTCAAGGTCATCGTCCTTTTGGATTGAATATCGCTCCTTGATGTCGCTGATATAGGTGTGGGCAAACAAGCTGTTGAGGTATTCAGCCTTTTGCTGCTCGTCATTCATAATCACTGCTTGTGGCAGCCCGCCAAATGTGAGGTATTCGTTGAGCAAAGCTTCTCTGTCACCACTTTTTACTGTGGAAAATTCCTGGAAACTAAGCGGTGTGATGTGTATTTCATCACCGCGTCCCCTGAATTTTGTAATCACGTCCTTTGACAGAAACTTGGCATTGCTCCCAGTGACATACACATCGGCATTTGGAATCTTTAGGTAGCTGTTGAGCACGTCTTCAAATTCCGTGACAAGTTGAACCTCGTCAAGCAGAATGTAGTACTTCTGTTTGTCGGTCATTCTTGAGTCGATGTGTGCCAGCAGCGCGTCAGGATCTCTTAATAAAGCGTTTCTGCGGTCTTCAAGGTCTACCTTTATAATGTGTTGCTCGTCTACTCCTATCGATAGCAGATAGTTGCGGAACAGTGTGAACAGCAGATACGACTTGCCGCACCTGCGCAGCCCGGTAACTACTTTAATCATTCCATTGCCCATTCGGGCAATAATTCTGTTAAGGTGTATGTCGCGTTTAATTTCCATTCTTCATTTTTGTTACATGTAACACTTTTGACGAATGCAAAGTTATAAATAATTTGTAGAATGTGCCAGTCCGTTCGTCAAAAACGTTACATGTAACACTTTTGACGAATGAGCAGTGCATGGTGGGCGGCTTGCCCCGCAATGCAAAAAAACAGTGGGCCGCCCGCCGAATTGCTCGGTGGGCGGCCCGCTGAAAATGCGTTATGCGGACTGGAAAATCAGCGCTTCACAAACTTGATGGCGGCTGCGCCGCGGCTGCCGGTGACGCGCGCCACATAGGTGCCTGCGGCCCATGCCGAAGCGTCGATTACAATGTGCTGGGCGCTGTCGGCCTCAGTCACCGGCACGCTGGCCACGCGGCGGCCCATCGCGCTATACACCTCCACGCGGCTTGTGCCGGCAGGGGCGAGCACGTTGAGGGCGCCAGCCACGGGCGACGGGCTGACGCTCACCTTGAGCGCGGCGGCATCGGTGGCAGTGATGCCTGAGTTGGCCGACTGCACCACGCGCAGGGTGATGGTGTCGATGCTGTCGGTGAAGGTGAGGGTGGCCACGCGGCGGTCAACACCTTGCGGCAGAGCGTCGCACTGAATTTGCAGCGTGTCGAGGGTGAGGCCGTTGGGCTTGCTCACCACGCGGCACCAGTTGGAGTCGCTCACGGGCGTCTTGTAGCCGTAGTATGAATATATGGCCTGCTTTGTGATGCCTGCGTCGCGGCCCACTTCAATCTCCTCGGTGCCCACGGGCATCATGGTGATCACCGAGTGGGCGATGAGCGGCATTATGTAGTAGGACGTCTGGCTGCGCTGGCTGTCGAAGTAGCCTGTGAGCTCGCGCCAGCTGCCGTTGATTTTCATCAGGGCCGTGTTGTGGTGGTCGCGCAGGCGCGCGGTGGCAAACGACACGTTGCAGCTGTCGTTGCTCTCGGGTATGCCGTCCACGGTGAGGAAGAACTCATCCTTCACCACTTGCGGCTTGGCAAACTCGAATGTGGTGGCGGTAAGGGTGGTGGCGCTGCCCGTTTCGAGCTCGAACACGCGCCACCAGCTTGAGTCAAGTTTCTTGCCAGGCAGTCCGCCCTCGGATGCGCGCAGGTGCACGCCCACATCGGCTATCTGGTCGGTGAGTGCTGTGGCCTTGGCCGTGGCGAAGAACACTGCCGCGCCATACACCATGATGGGGCGCGACGGCTTGGAGAAGCGCTCGGCGTATTCAGTGATTTTCATGCGGTTGCTGCCTGGGAACACGCCCTTGTCCTCAAGGCTGTAGGTGACGGGGGTGTCGCCCTGGCGCACGTTGGTGGCATAGCCTTCATACTCCACGCTCACCTGTGCCGTGTCGGCCGACTCTCCGTGCTGGTTCTTCACCTTGAGCACTGCGCTTTGCTGGTGCAGGAAGTCGTATGACACCCACGGGCACTGCTCGCTGCTCTCGGCCGGAGTGGCGCCTGTGAAGCTCCACTGCCACTGTGTGGGGTAGCCGGTTGAGGCATCGGCATACTGCACTCGTGCCAGCGGGGCCACAAACGGCAGGCCCGTCTGGCGGTAGAGGAACGAGGCGGGGGTGGCGATGTGCGCCACGGGTGCTTCGCCCGTAACCTTTACAAATGCCTTGCGGGTGGCAGTGCTTGTGGCGCCTGAAGCGTCGGTCACGGTGAGTGTCACATCATAGTCGCCGTCGGTGGTGTAGTACACCTCGGGTGAGGCTTCGGTCGACTCGGCGGGAGTGCCGCCGGGAAACGACCACTGCCACTGCGTGGGTTCGCCGGCGCTGGTGTCGACAAAGCGCACGCGCTCGCCCGTGGCCACGCTCACACTCTCCACCTGGCCCACGCCAGTCACGCTAAGGCCGTCGATGGCGAAGTCGCCCATGTAGCCGCCTGTGTTGAACGTGTCTTTTGAGCCCGGGCCATAGGTGAACCGCAGCTGCACCTTCTTCCCTGCCCACTCTGCGAGGCTGGCCTCCACCTGGTGCCAGCGCCAGCTGCTCTCGCCGGTTTCGTTGAGGCTGCTCCACACGGTGGTGGAGGTGGCGAAGCCGTCGGCGCTGACACTGATGGTGAGGCTGCACTCGTCGCTGAAGTTCTGCGAGAAGCCCACCCAGGCGTGCAGCATGCCGTTGGCCGGCACATCAATCAAGGGGCTTGTGGCGTGGGCCGTGGCGCGCTGATACACTCGATACGGGCCGTCGACATACAGCGACTGCACATCGCTCGGGTCGATTTCGCTGAACGCCTTGCCGGCGCCAGTGGTCTTCTTAAGGGTCCAGTTCACGTTTTTGTCGGCATCGGGCGCCAGAGTCCATCCTTGCGAGCCGGAGTCGAAGCCTTCGCTCCACACCGCTTGCTGCGAGCCTTTGCCCTGCACGCTGAACGAGGCTGCCAGCGCCTGTGCGGCGCGGGCCTTCATGGCCTGCTGCGGCAGGCGCAGCACCTGAGCCGCACTCACCGCCTCGGGGGCGGCCACCGCGGGCCTTTGTGCCACGGCACGCACTGCCTGCTGCTGCGCGCTTGCGCTGAGCGCCACAGTGGCGAGGGTGCCGAGCATTAAATGAATAAATCTCATAAGTCTTAAACTGATTTAGATATGTGTGTATTTAACTGTGTTGCTGTTTATTTCACAAACTTCACGTGCTGTGCGTTGCTGCCGCCGGCGTCGGCTGTGGCCACATACACGCCTGCGGGCAGGCTGGCCAGGCTCACCGAGCCGCTCACTTTGCCGCTATACACCAGGCTGCCGCTTGCGCTGTAGACGCGCACCTGCGACGGCTGGGCCACAACGAGGGTGGCCGACGGGGCAACGTAGCGCACTGCCGCTGCGGCCTCAACGCTGCTTACTCCGGTGGCTGTCACGAGCTCAATCTTGGTGTCTTTCACATAAAGGCCCCATGAGTCGGTGGACACATCGTGGATACCGATGTGGTAGGTGCCGCTGGCGGGCACGTCGAAGCTGATCTCCTTGCTGTCGAACATTGACGACTGCAGCGAGTTGGCCGCAAACGACTTGATGGTGGTGAACTGCGCGCTGTCGGCAGGGTTGGCCGAGGTGGTGAGCACCACGTCAAACTGGTCGCTGTATCGGTAGTTGTAGCCGCGCACGCTCACCGTGAGGCGGTGCAGGCCGGCCACGGTCTTAAACGGTGGGGTGAACAGGTAGTCGTCGGCTTTGCGCATCGAGGTGTACTCAAAGTCGCCGTTTTTGGCCGAGTAAGTCCATGTCTTGCCATCGCCGTTGGCGTCGGCCACACTCCAAATGGCAGCCTCGTCGGCGGTGCCGAGGTCGGTGGTGTAGGGCAGTTCAAGGGCGTCGCCAAACACGAGCCCATTGGTGGTTGCCGCCTCGCCCGTCAGACTGCCTGCCGTGGCCTGGATGCTGTAGGTGTAGCTGGCCAGGGGCAGGGTGGAGTTGTCGGTGAATGTGGTGTCGGCAATGCCGGCGGCCACCTCCACGCTGCCGGGGTTGCGCACTATGCGGTAGCGCACGGCGGCCGAGTCAACGTAGCCGCCGTTGACGCCAGTGGCGCCCACGGGGGCGAATGTCACTTGCGGCTTGCCTTCGGCACTGGCCAGAGTGGCGCGCGCTGGCGCAACCGGAGTGTCGCAGCCCACCCATGCGCTCTTCACGCCAGTGCTGGTGCTGCTCTGCCCGTCGGTGGTCACTGTCACTTTATAGGTGTAGAATCCGGCCGAAGGCACTGTGTCGGTCACAGTCACCGCGTCGCCGGGCTTGGCTGTGGCGCTTTGGGCCACCACGGTGGTGTCGGCGCGCAGCACTGTGTAGCTGCTGATTTTGCCCAGTTGGTTGCCTGCCTTGTCCTTGCTGGGCAGGGTGAATGTGATGTCGGCTCTGAGCGCGCCGGCAGCCTGGGGCTTCACGGCGAGGTCGGCCACCGCCTCGGGTATCACTTTGCTCTCCACAATGGCGATGTTGTCGACAAAGATGGCGTTGTAGCTGGTGGCGCCGCTGCAGCGGAAGCCCACGTTGTAGTCGCCGCTGGCGGGCACGGTGAAGTAGGCCGTTTTGCCCTCCATCAGTGCCGACTGTATGTTCTCGTGATAAATCTGTGTGGTCTGAGCCTCGACCGTGGCGGCATTGCCCACGGTCACATACAGGTCTTTGTAGTCGCGTGCGAGAGCGGACTCAAGGCCGGTTTTGAATGTGAGCTGGTAGGTCTTGCCGGCCTCCATCTTTATGGAGGGAGTCAGCAGCCATTGGTCAACCGGCGCTGTGCCGCCCCAGTATTGTGCGGCCTTCTTCGAACTGTTGTAGGTCCAGGTGCGGCCCGAGTTGTTGGGGTCGAGCGTGGTGAACAGGTCGAAGTTGTCTTTAGTGTCAAACGTCTCGCTATAGGGCACGCCGAGGCTGCCGCCGGCCTTGATGCTTACGCTGGCCGTTGCGCCCTTGTTGCCGTCGAATGTGGGTGTCACCTCGTAGGTGTATTTGCCCAGGCCGGGCACGCTGCCGTCGGTGTAGGGCTGCTGGCCGCGCCATGCCTCCTCTATCACAGTGGAGTTGCGCGCAATGCGGTAGGTTACCGCCGCCGAGTCAACATAGCCGCCGTTAACGCCCACGCTGTCGCACGGGGTGAACGTGAGCAGCACTTTGTCGCCGCTGGCGGTGGCCTTGAGCCCGGTCACGGCCTTGGGGTTGTCGCGTCCCACCCAGGCCAGTTTCACGCTGGGTGCGGTGCCCTGGGCGTCGCCCGAGGCGCTGAACGCGGTCACCTGATAGGTGTACGAGCCCGCGCGCTCAATCGAGGCGTCGGTGTATTCCATTTCCTGCCCAGGGGTGCCGTCGAGGGTGGCCACAACGGTGCCGTTGCGGCTCACGCGCGCGCCACTGAGCTGGCTCAGCGGGTTGCCATAGTTGTCTTTGCTGGGCATGGTCCACTTCACTGTGGCTTTGAGCTCGCCCTTGGGACGGGCTGTGGCGGTGAGGCCGCTCACGTGTGCGGGATAGGTGACGGCCTTCTCCACCACCACCTTTTGGCAGTAGAGGTCGCCGTTATACGATGCGCTGTAGACGTGCACCGCAAAGTGGTAGCTGCCGCTGGCTGCGGGGGTGAAGGCGCCCGTCTGCGCCGAATACAGCGAGCCGTTGTACGACTCGTTGGTGAGCAGTGTTGTAGTCTGTGCCTCGACGGTGGCCGCCGTGCCTGCCGTGATGGCAAACTTCTGCTTGTCAAATCGCAGGCCGCCGTGCTTAAGGTAGAAGCTCACCTTGTAGGTGGCTCCGGCCTCCAGCTCCACGGCTGGAGTTATTAGCCAGTCGTCGGCTGCGTTTTTCTTGTCTTCGGTGTACTTTGCCGCCTGGTTGCTGTAGGTCCAGGTGTTGGGACTGGTGGCGGCGTTGGCGTCAACCACTGTCCATTGCGCGGCCATGGTGGCCGAGTCGGGAATGGCGAGTGTGAGCGGGAAAGTGGTGGAGGCCCACCCCGCCGTCACGGCTGCCAAGGCCCCGAACGCGAGAAGTAATCGTTTGTTCATCTGTACTGTATGTTTTGGTTGTTGATTATTATTGTTGTCTTTAGGCCGACCCTTTGTCATGGAGAGTGCGTTTTTTGCCACATACTCTATAAAGATAACGCAAATTTAGTGAAAAAGTGCCAAATTGTTGCAAATTTAATATGATATATTGAAATTTTCTGTGTGTTGGTGCCTTTCGCTTTGCGTTTTAACACTTGCGCCCGGTAAACTTGCAGAGGGGGAGTGATGCCGTGCGGAATTTTTGCGGAAAAATGCTTAAATTTGTGGAGCAATTGCTTATTAGTATGAATTTCAAGTGTCCACATTGCGGAAAGACGTTAACCGTGACGCATGCCGAGCTGGCGCGCAACGGCTGCCGTGTGGTGTGTCCGCAGTGCCTCACCGACTTTGAGCCCGACGGCATCGACCGCCAGGCCATAGCCCGCATGGCCAAGCCCGCCGCTCCCAAGGCGCCGAAGCGCGCGGCTCCCAAACCCGCCTTTTGCCACGAGTGCGGGCAGCCGCTGCCTGCAAGTGGCCTGCGCTACTGCCCATACTGCGGCCACTCGCTGCTGGCTCTTGACGAGGCCGCTCAGCAACCGCCCGAACTACCCGTCGCGCCCCAGCCCGAGCAGCCTGTGCCGCCCGAGGCCGAGCCGCGACGGCCGCTGTACATCCCCTTGCGCCCGGCTGGCGAGCCGCGGCGCTACATCGACGGTCCTGCCTCGGTGGCGTTTCGCATTGTGGCCTGTGTGCTGATTGCGGTGCTTGCGGCAGCCTTTGTGGCGCTTGTGTGGGCCTCGGCCAGGACTTAGCCGTGAAATATTTGCGGCCTCTTTTGCGGCAAGTTGCGCGGTTTTAGCTATCTTAGCAGTTGGAATTGAAAAAATACACAATTAAAACCATACGACATGGAGATGAAAAATAACCGTTACTGCGTGATTATGTGCGGCGGTGTGGGCAGCCGCTTCTGGCCCTACAGCCGCTCGAGCAAGCCAAAACAGTTCATCGATTTTCTGGGCACCGGCCGCAGCCTGCTGCAAATGGCCGTCGACCGCCTGAAAGGCATCGTGCCCGACGAAAACATTATAATGCTCACCAATGAGCAGTATGCCGGCCTCATAATGGAGCAGCTGCCGCAACTCAAGAAAGACCAGATTCTGCTGGAGCCGGCGCGGCGCAACACAGCTCCCTGCAACGCCTGGGCCGCCTATCACATCAAGGCAAAGAACCCCGATGCAAAAATCATGGTGTGCCCCAGCGACCACCTGATTCTGAAGCAGGACGAGTTTCGCCGCTGCGCACTCAGCGCATTCGACTTTCTCGACCGCCACGACGCCCTGCTCACCTTCGGCGTGAAGCCCAACCGCCCCGAGACGGGCTACGGCTACATTCAGCTTGGCGAGCATGCCGAGGGCGACTTTGCCAAGGTGAAGACGTTCACCGAGAAACCCAACGAAGAGCTGGCCAAGGTGTTTGTTGCCAGCGGTGAGTTCTTTTGGAACTCGGGAATGTTTTTCTGGGGCGTGGACACCATCATCAAGGCGTTTCACGACCTGGCCCCCGACATAGCCCAGCGCTTCGACAGCGCAGCGCAGGTGTGGGGCACCGCCGGCGAGCAGGCCTACATCGACGAAAACTATGCCTCGTGCCCCAACATTTCAATCGACTTCGCCATCATGGAAAAAGCACCCAATGTGTATGTGCAGCAGGTGGACTTTGGCTGGAGCGACCTGGGCACTTGGGGCTCGCTATATGACAACTCGCCCAAAAACCGCGACGGCAACGTGACGCAAAACTGCAAGGCGCTGCTGTTCAACAGCCACAACAATGTGATTGCCGTCAAGGGCGACAAGCTGGTGGTGGCCAGCGGCCTAAACGACTACATAGTGGCCGATGTGGACGACGCCCTGCTTATAGTGCCCAAGAGCGACGAGCAGAAGCTGCGCACCTACGTCAACGAGGTGAAGTCGAATTTCGGCGACAAATATCTTTAATTGCCTATAGTGGCAATACGAAACAGCACAAGCGGCTGCCGCATGGCGCGGTGGCCGCTTGTGCTGTTTCGTATTGCTGTGGCCGTGTGCGTCAGAACGAGAACATCATTCTTGCCTGCACAATGTGGATGTTTTTGTCGAGCGGAAAATGGCTGTTGTCAAGGCGGTTGTAGCTGTATTCCAGCATCACTTGGAAAAACTTGTTGAAGCCAATGGCTCCGCCCACTGTGGCCGAGTGCATACTGCCTCCCTCGGCGCCGCCGTCGTTAAGGTTGAGGTAGCTGTAGCGGGCCGACACCTCAAGGCCGCGTCCGCCAAGGCCGCTCACCACCGACTCTGCGCGGTTGTACTTATATCCCTGGCCAAAAATCATGTAGCCCGCCTCGGCATATCCGCCATGAAAGGTGTTGCTTGGCAGTCCCTTGCCGCCCTTTTTGCCGATGTGCTTCACAAGATACTCGCCGCGGGCAAAAAACTTCTTGGTGCGGTAGGCGGCCTCCACGCTGGCATACACCGAGTTGCGCGCCCACGGCAGGGTGCAGCTAAGAAACTGCTTGTTGCCGTCGGTGTAGGTCTCGAGGGTTGACGCCAGCGTGTGAGACGTCTTTATCTCGCCGTCGTCCTGCCGCTCGCCCGTGTTGGTGTAGGCATAGCGTGCTGCCAGGCCCACGTGCATCGACTGCGCCTTGTCGTCGAGCGGCACATACAGCCAGCGGCCGCCCACGGTGAAGCCCTGCGGGCCGTTGGCCTGGTCGTTATACAGATTTTCGGCAAATGCGCCCTGGTTGGCAAAAAAGTGGCGGTTGTAGAACTTGTACGATAGTCCCAGTTCGCGGCCAGGCGCAAGGGCGTTGACAGCCGCGGCGCGCGAAATGAAGTGCAGGCTGCCGCGGCTGGTGTTGTTGGCCATGGTGGCGGGGTCGTTGTAATATCCACCCTTGAATATGTGGTGGTTGTCGCCATTGGCGAGGCTTAGCTGCACAAATATGTTCTTTTGGCTGAACTTGCCTTTGGTGAAGTCGAAGTCGGCGTAGAAGTACCATGAGTTATACGTCATCGAAGTGCGTATGCGCGCGTCGGTCACGGCCATGCCCGACTTCAGCTCCGACTCGGCGGTGTGGTAGTAGGCCGCGTCGGTCATCAGGCGGGCACCCACGGTGAAGTGCAGATTTTCCTTGTTGTTGTCGATTTTGGCGGTGGGGTTCACATCGAAGTCCTGCGCCGATGCGCCCAGCGCAGCCGCGGCCGCCATTAGCAGCGTGAACTGGTGCTTGCAGTTGAAAATGCTCATAATAGAGGTGTTTTTTGCGTGTGTTGTTGAATAGTCACTTTCCAAATGTAAAGGTAGCCATTATTTCCCGAAACCGCACCATAACTGCCACTAAATGTGCCTGATTGTGGTGAATAGAGAACTAAATGGGCTGAATCCCATGTGTGGAATCCAGCCCATTTGTGATGGTGGAATGGTGCGGTGTGGCTTACTTGTCGATCATCTTCTGTGCCTTGACCGAGCCGTTGCCGTAGGTGCGCACCACTATGTAGGCTTGGCCGTCGCGGTTAGAAGGCTTGTCCACCCTGATTCCGCCCACGGTGTAGTATGTTTCACTTACAATGGCTTTGTCGGTGTCGATGCCGTCAATGCCCGATGGCGTGTTGAGCTTCAGAGTCCACACACGGCTGAAATCGCCGCATGAGGCGGTGAGCAGTGCGTCGCCTATGGTGTTGGCGGCCACCACGGCGTTGTTACCGTCAATCTTCACCGCGGGGTTGCTTGCAGTCCATGTCACACCTTGCGGCGTGCCCAGGTGGAAGCTGCCCAGCACGTTGTCGTATGTGCTGCCGTCGTCGGGCAGTACAACGGCGGCTGCATTGGCCATGGCGCAGTCGTTGGCCGTGAATCCTGGAATCACGGGCAGTGTGTAGCTGTCGCCGCAGTCCCAGTTGCCTTCCATGCCGGTTGCTGCCGCAAGGGCGGCAATGGTCACAGGAGTGCCGCCTATGGTGTCTTGCGCATATGTGCCATAGTCGGTGACATAGCTGGTGTTGCTCATGATGCTGCCCGAGGCCACATCCCAGCCAAAGTTGTCACCCACAAGGTTGCCGCACAGGGTGTCGGCCTTCTCAACACGTCCGGCATTGTAGCAGTCGACAAGGGCCGCGCCCTGCCAAGTGGTGGTGCCGCGCGTGGGCGAGCCTATGAGGCCGCCCACACTCTTGGGCGCTTTCACCGACCCGGTGTTGTAGCAGTTGAAGTACTGCACGCGGCCTTGGCCTCCCAGTCCGCCGGCGTTTTCAGTTCCGGCCACTACGCTGCCTGTGTTGAAGCAGTTCTCCACACGCGAGTTGCCGCTGCCGTATCCGCTGATGCCGCCTGCGCCATTGCGCGAGGTGGTGATTTGGCCTGAGTTCCAGCAGTTGCGCACTGTGCTTGCATCGCCCAGCAGTCCGCCTATTATGCCGCCTGCGCCCAGGGTGGCCGAGATGTCGGCTGTGTTGTAGCAGCTGTCCACCACGGTGTGGTCTGGCATTTGTCCGCCAATGCCGCCGCCGTAGTTTGCGGCAAGTATTGTGCCGCTGTTGTGGCAGCGTGCCACACGGGCGGGATTGTCGCTCTTTATGGCAAGTTCGCTGCCCCAGATGCCGCCGGTGTACACGGCGTTTTCGGCAAATATGCTGCCGGTGTTGTAGCAGTCGGTCACTTCGCTGCCTGCCGACAGCATGGCCAGCAGTCCGGCGGTGCCGTGAGTCGACTTTGAAAGCGTGGTGCTCACGTCGCCGCTGTTGTGGCTGTGTGTCACCTTAAGCGGTGCTGTGGCGGCCACATTGCCCACAAGGCCCGCAGCCACGTCGCCGGCTGTGATGGCGCCCTCGTTGCTGCATTCTTCCACCACCAGGGCATAGTTGCCGCGCACATAGCCCTGCAGGCCGGCGGTGGCAGTGCCTTTTGAGTTGCCAATGTCGGCTTTGTTGACGCATCGCACATATTCAGCGCCATATCCGGTGCCAACAAATCCGGCCACATTGGCTCCCGAGCCCGAGCTTGTGACGACTCCGAGGTTGGCGCAGTCGGTGAATCTCGCGCCTGCAGCCGCCACCTCGCCCACAAAGCCGCCGATGGCTGCCGATGTGCTTGAAATCTCACCATAGTTGGTGCAGTGGTCAAAGCTGACGCCACCGCCTGCCTTGGCTGCAAAGCCTCCTTGCGAGCCTTTGCCCGACACATTGACGCGGTTGATGCAGTTGACGAATGCGCCGTTGGCATAGCCGGCAAACGCGCCTGCGTAGGTGGATGTGGACGTCAGTGTGCCCTCGAGTGTGAGGTCGCGCACGGTGGCGCTTGTGCCTATCGAGCCAAACACGCCGTAGTTGCGGGTGGAGGTGCTTATCTTAAGTCCCTTGAAAGAGCGTCCGTTGCCCAGCAGCACTCCGCCAAATGGCGTGACACCGTCGGCGGCGGCCGCCTGGAATTTAGCGGCTGTGCTGAAGTCGATGTCGTTCATCACCTTCACAAACTTGCCTGTGAGCGGGTTGGCCGTGGCGGTGATGTAGGAGCCGAACGTGTTCCAGTCGTCAATGGTGCTTATTTGGTAGGGGTCCGATTCTGTGCCCGATCCGTTGAGCGCCAGGGCATATACTGCCGAAATAGCAATGGGCTTCACATAGCCGTTGAGTGTGGCTGTTATGGTGTCGCTCTTTACCGCAGTCAGGCTGGCTGGCACCGTCAGTGTGTTGCCGTCGATGCCAAATTCGCTGCCCCGAGCCAGCTTCCAAGTGGTGCCTTCGGCACTGCTGAGGGTGGCGTTGCCGGTGATGTGGCGGGCGTCTTGTCCGTCGCCAATGCTGAGCACCACCTGTGCCGCCGCTTGGGCCAGCGGCTCGCCGGCAAACTGCTTGAGCACGGGGTAGCGACCGGCCTCAAACTGCCACACCGCCGCGTCAAGCCCGTCGATGGCCTTGCCCGATGTGAGCTGTGCCGATGTGAGTGCCGACATGTCTCTGTTGGCGTCGTTGGCTTCGGCATTGAGGCCGGTCACCTGGCTGTCGAAGTAGACGGCCTTTACTGGGCCTGCATTGCCGCTTTTGCCGCTTATGGCTCCGGTGCCTGCAAGCTTGGCGGCAAACACGGTGCCGTAGTTCACTGCCCCGGTTATCACGTTGTTGGTGGCCACGGCGGCATTGCTGTTGTTGGCTCCCACAATGCCGCCGGCTGCGTCAGCGCCCACACTCACGGTGCCGGCGTTGACCACATTGGATATTGTTGCGCCCAGCGCCTTGCCGGCAATGCCTCCGGCAGTGCGCAGACCCGACAGCGAGGTTTTGAATTTCGACAGCACGCACACCTCCACGGTGCCCACATTCTGGCAGTTGGCCACAGTGCCTTGCGCGTCGGCCACGATGCCGCCGGCAGTCTCCGAGCCGCAGCGCACGTGTCCGGCGTTGAAGCAATTGGTCACCGAGCTGCCCTCAACCGATGCTCCCACTATGCCTCCGGCAGTGGTGCGGTAGTTGGTCACATCGGCATAGTTGCGGCAGTTGTCCACCGAGCCATAGCTGTAACCCACGAATGCTCCGGAATATCCTGCAAACTGCAGACTGCAGTCGGCCGCAATGCGCAGGTTCTTAAGCGTGCCCATTGGGGCGAGCACTCCTATGAAGCCCTTGTAGATGTCGCCTTTGGCTTTTGAGTCGAGTGTGCCGAGGGTGGTGCCGGTGGGCTTCACGCTCCATTGCACAAAGTCGAGCTTCATGTTGTGGATTGTGTGGTTGCCGCCGTCATAGTGCCCCTGGAACTTGTCGGTGAGGTCGGTGTTGCAGCAAATGCCGGCAAATGCGGTGTCGTTCTCAAGGTCGATGTCGGCTGTCTGCAAAAAGTAGGTGTCTTTGTAGAACTGGCGCGCCTTTGATGTGATTTCGCTCAGTTTCACAAGGTCGGCCTTGTTTTGTATCAGGTATGGCTTCTCGGCCGAGCCAACTCCGTCGAATGCTTTCGGTGCCACCTTAATGGCGTAGATGCGCGGCTGTATGGCCGCATTCATGCTGCCGTCGGCGTTGAGCATTATCACGGCTATGGTGTCGTTGCCAAACTTGCCGTTAAGCTTGTATGTGTTGTTGGCGATATCTCCCATGAGCCCTTTGGCGCTCAACTGCTGCTTGCCGTTGATGGTTTGCAGCGAGTAGGCGGCCACCTTGCCCAGTGCCTTTATGCTGAAGTCGTTGGCCACGCGCTCCACATTGTCGGGAAATTGAGGGTCGAATGCCAGAACCGAGGCGCTGAGCTGGGCTTCAGGCGTGTCTTCGGTGCCTTTCACGCGCGGGTAGTAGCCTTCGGCGAAGGCCCATTTGTCGGCCGAGAACCCCTTTGGCCCGCTGGCCGATGTGAGGTCGGCTGTGACGGCCGCAAGATGCTGGGACGAGAAGTTCACCATTTGCTTGTCGAAATACACGTTGCTGAGTGCCGGTGTGCAGCCGGCGTCGATTGCGCCAAGGGCCTCGCGTACGCCGTCTTCGGTGTCGTAGAGGTAGGTGTTGCACACGTTGCGTCCGGCAAAGTAGCTGCACTTTATGGCTGGCTGCACTGTGTCGAGAGCCACAATGTAGGGGGCCACGCGGCCTGTGATGCCGCCCACGTAGTTGCTGTTGTAGCACGACACCAGTCCGGTGAAGTAGCTGTCGGTGATGGTGCCCTTGTGCATGCCTGCCACGCCGCCCACTGCGGCATTGCTGTTATATCCATACACATCGGCTGCGGCGAAGCAGCCGTCAATGATGCCGCCGGCGTTGTTGCCAACCACGCCGCCCACAAACAGGCCCTCGTGCTTTCGCCCGTCGACTATGCCGGTGAAGTAGCTCTTTCGCACGGCGCTTTTAGGGCTGTATAGGGTGCCTACCACGCCACCGCCGGTGTAGCCCGTGGTGGGGGCAGACACATACACGCCGGCTCGGGCGTGGCAGTTCTCAACCACTGCGCTCGATTGTCCGGCAATGCCGCCGCCCATGCCTCCAAGGCCATAAATCATGCCGTTGAAGTAGCAGTCCTTGATGTTGAACGCATAGCCGCATATGCCGCCGGCACACACGCCCTCGTTGGTGACTGTGCCGCTGGTGTTGCAGTTTTCAATGAGGCCGAAGCTGCAGCTGGCCACGATGCCGGCGTAGTAGTACTGGCCGCTAACGCTTGCTCCGGTCACATTCAGGTTCTTTATCACCGACACGGTGTCGGCCACGCCAAACAGGCCCGCGAACCCTGCTCCGCGGGTGTTCACCTCAAGCCCCTTCAGTGTGTGGCCCTTGCCATCGAATGTGCCGCCAAAGCGCTGGGTGTAGTAGTTGCCTATTGGCTCAAACCGGTATCCGCTCATGTCGATGTCGTTTTCCAAGCTGAAGTGCTTGCCCCTGTAGGTGCTGGCATAGTAGGTGATGCTTGGGTCGCCATACCGGTAGTCTTTATCGGCGTTGACAGTTTCTGACAGACGCACCAGGTCGGCCAGCGTTTTTATCTTGTAGGGGTTGGCTTCTGTGCCGTCGCCCTCAAAACCGCTGGCTGCTGCCGCCGGATAGCTGAATGTGATGCCGTCGCCATGGATTTTTGCGCTTGCCAGTTTGCCGGTGTAGTATTTTGCGGTGCTATACATCACCCAGTTGCCCCACGACAGCTCGGTGTCGGTTCCGCTGCCCGCAATGCTGCTTGTGGTGGTCTTGCCTTGCGACCAGTCGGCGGCGAGGGTGTAGAAGTTGCCCATGGTGCTGCCTCCCGTCCACACGAGCTGCGACTGCACTCTCACGCTCTTGTCGCTGCCGAGAAGCACCTCGGCTGTGCAGCCGTGGTTGCCGAAGTTTTTAACCGACACTACATTGCTGCCCGTTTGCTTCAATATCACGTTCCACGTCTCTGATGCCTTTTCACCGTTGTAGTATGTGACATCCATTTTTGCGTTGGAGCGTTCGATCAGAGTCTTTTCGTTGATGGTCACATAGCGGTCTTTTTTCGACCCCGCATTCAGAAAAAATCCCCAGTAGCCTGGAATGCTTATGGTGCCGTCGGCCGAAATGGTGCCCGTTATCACTTCCGATCTCACCGGCTTGCCCACTATGGTGGAGACTGCGATGTCGCACTCCCCATCGGTGGTGGTGGCAGCCAGCTGCGACGGAATTTCGATGATGCCGGCCGCAAGGTCAACCTTGGCCTTAATCACCACGCCGGCCGAGTAGAAGTTGGTGATGGTCACCGAGTCGGTGCCGAACGGGGTCACTTCCACCGAAAGGCCGCCATCGGTGGTGGCCGAACTGATGGTCTTGTAGGTCATGACTCCGCTGCCCGCGATGCTGCTGAGGCTTATCGCCCGTGCCGGGGCTTTGTGCGCTGTGGCCGCCGCTGGCGGCGGTTGCAGTCCGCTCAGCATGGTGCAGCTGTCGCTGGCCGCCTGCAGCCCAGTGTGACTCACTTGCTGCCCAAGCGGCTTGGCTGCCACGGCCTGTGCGGGAAATGCCGCAACATCGGTCTCTTGCGCAATGCCGGCAAATGTGGTCGATGCCATGAAAGCCGCCAGCAGCATAAAAGTTGTAGCTTTTTTCATACGCTGATATGAATAACTGTGAAAACTTGTTTTGAGGGAGACTTAACTCTCTGTTTAGCCCATCACATTACGCCCTCCCTACCATAAAACGCATGCTGTTGGCCTTATCGGATGTCGAATGCTGCCGATAATTGATAAAAATAATGTTCGGAACCCGAAATTCATTACAAAATTACATAATATGAAGTCTATTGCCAAATGAATGTTAATTAATCTTGCCGTAATTAAGATGAAATGTAACGAAAGCGGGCCGGTGGCGCTGTGTGCGCTGCCGGCCCGCTTAAAGGTGCCTATTTGCTTGTGGCTGTTACTTGACCCTCACTTTAAATCGCTTGTCGCCAACCACCACAATGTATATGCCTGGCGATGGCACTGTGAACGCCTTTTGGTCGGCAACGGCTTCGCTGGCCACCACTCGGCCGGCAATGTCGGCTATCATCACAGGTGCTCCGTCGGCCTTGCGCACGCTTATTTCGCCGGCAGCCGTGCTGGTCACCACTGGCGAAACCTTGGCGGCAGTGGCGGCGTCGATGGCAGTGGGCAAAGTCACCACCACATAGTTGGTGGCAATGCGGTAGTCGTAGGTGCCCTTGGTGTCGCTGAATGTCTTAAACCAGGGGAACTCGCTGTTGGTGACGAAGCAGGCCACGCTGTCTTCCTGCTCGCGCAGGAATGTGAACACGCCGTCTTTAACGGTGTAGTCAACGCCTGGCTGCAGCTCTTCGTCGAATTTCGACACCCATTTATATTCAGATTTGACCACGGCAGTGGTGTCGTAGAGTCGTCCATACAGATAACCGCTGAGGTCCACTTTCTCGCCCACATTGATCACTTTGGGCAGAACGGGGTTCTTTTGCGGGGCATAGTAGTTGTAGGGGGTGGTGTAGGAGTTCGACGGCTTCATCTTGGGGCCGCGCGGCGGCAGGTTCACAAGGTTGAATTTGTTGCCAGTCACATACAGGTTGGAGAGCGTGTTTTTAAGAGCCTCGTCCGACAGCTTTATTGACTCAAGCACGCCATTGCGCGCATACAGGGTTTTCACTTTGGGCAGCTTTGAGAAGTCGGCCGACACGAGCGGCGTCTTCTCGCAGTAAAGCGTTGTGAGCGCGTCAAGGTCGAGGTTCAGGCTTTTAAACGGGTTTGAGTCGAGGCTCAGATATGTGAGCTTGGGCATAGCGCTCAGTGTGAACGACTCCAAGTTGTTAGAACCCAGATTGATGCGCCCCAGCACAGGGCAGTCCTCAATGCTGACTGCCGACAGCTCGTGGTTGCCGGTGAGGGCAAGCGTGGTGAGCGCTGTCAGCCCCTTGGCCTCGAAACTCGTGAGCTTCGACGATGTGATGGTGATTGTCTTGAGCGTGGTGGGCGCATTGAATTTCACCGATTTCAGGGTGGAGTCGGAGGTGAGCATCACACTTTGCAGGACGGGGCACTTGCTCAGGTCGATGGTCTCGATTCCATTATTGTTGGAGAGGTCGAACTCATATATTTTCGCGCCTTCCATGGCAAACGTCTTCACTGCATTTTGTTTGCCCAGCTTCACGCGCTGGAGCGCATCGTTCTTGATGTTGATTGACGTGAGTTTCTTGTTGTCGTTAAGCACGAGGTAGGTGAGGGCTTTCATTCCGTTCACAAAGTCGATGCTTGTGATGGGGTTGCTCTCGCAGCGGAACTCGGTGATGGTGTTGTTGCCGTCGGCGCCGATGGCCACATCGTAGGCATCGGTGTTGCCGAAGTTGATAAACGAGATCGTTTTGCCATAGATTTTGACATCAACCTCGGGCTTGGTCACGGCTATTTTCTTGTTGTAGAGCGTGGCTGCCTTCACCATGTCGTATTCGGTGGAGTCGCCGTCCACCACTACATAGAATTTGGCTCCGGCCTCCGACGATTTCAGGTACACTTGCACATAGCGGTCGGCCTCTTTGTCTCTGGCTCCGCGTGCCGACTTGAACGCTATGGCCGGCTCGCTGGCCGCGCTTTGCGCTGCCGCCTCTGTGGGCAAGGCAAATGCCGCCATCAGCAGCGCGGCCATGGTTGTAAACACTTTCTTCATATTCAATCCTTTCGTTTTTTTGTGGTTGTTAATTCTTTACTATCACTCGCTTTATCACGGTGCGGCCGCTAATGGTGGCCTTGAGCAGATACACTCCGCTGGCCAGCTGCTCCACATTGAGCTCCCGTGTGCCGGTGGCCGCTGCGCACAGTGCGCCGTCCACATTGTAGAGTTCCATCTTGTCGCAGTCCATGTTCACCTTCACCACGGTGCTGGCTGGGTTGGGCGCCACTATGAAGTGGCTCGCAAGCTGCATTGCCTCGATGCCCGACTCCTTGACGGTGACGTTGTCGCTATACAGGATTTCCGAGCACTTGCCGCCGGGATACACGGCAGCCAGGGCATAGATGTAGTCGCCGGGCTTGAGCGTTGCAACGTTGTCGCTCAACTTTAGCTCGGCCGTGCCGTCGGCTGGGGTGAGCATCACCCATTTGGCTGAGTCGAGGAAGTCGTCTTCGGTCATGCGCCACACCACATACTTGTAGTCGAAGTTCTGCGGGTTGGAGCCCAACTCGTCGCCGGTGGCGCGGATGAGGTGGTTACGCTTCACAAACGAGGCGTCGGCGCAGTGCCACTTGTTGGTGGTGTAGTCTTGAGTCGAGTAGTTGGTGTAGGGCACAAACGGATATTCGGGGTCGGTGCCGCTGTCGGTGGCAAGACTGCACATCCCTTTCGAGTAGCTCACGCCAAGGAAGTAGCCGTTGGGGGCCTCAACGGGCTGCGGCAGCTCGTAGGTGTTCCACACTTCATCGCCCTTGGTGGCAACGTGCATGGCGTTAAACAGCACCTTGTTGGTGGGCTTGAAGTCGTCGGTCACGTCAAAAATCCATAGGTTCATTTCATCGTGAGGGCCTTGGTAGCTGGTGGTGACCCAACTGATGCTCTTAAGCACGGCAGGTGTGCGGAACACGGCTCCATACACCGAATTGTCGTTGCCGCCCAGCCAGCCCAGCTGGCTCTCGAAGGCTCCGTTGTCGTGGCGGAACACGTCGCGCGGCAGGCTCCATGCGAGGTTGACCGCATCGTCGGTGGCTGTTACCTTGAATTCCGATGGCGCCAGAATTTTTGGGTTGAGTGTGATGCTGATTGTGGTGTCGGCAGCAATCACTATGGTGTCGCTCACTCCGGCATATTTTATTTTGCTGAGGGTGAACTTGTAGCCGTGTTCGGCAATGCTGCTGAATGCAAACTTGCCGTCGGCTCCGGTTACCGTTTCACGATCTTCGCCATAGCCAGTGAGTTTCACCTTGGCGTTGGCCACGCACTTGCCGTTCACGTCCTTCACCTGTCCTGTCACAGAATAGGCGGGCAGTTTTGACAGGGTCACATTGTGTGTCGACTCCTTGTCGTTGACGAAGGCCACGGTGTCGGTAAGGTCGCGCCAATACAGTTTTGAGTACTTCACAGGATATGAGCCTGTGGGCACAAAGTCGAGCATGTAGTTGCCGCCGGTGTCGGTGGTGTCGCAGATGTTGCTGCCGGGAATGTTCACGGTCACACCCTCCACGGGATTGCCCGCCTCGTCGCGCACCTGGCCCTTGAGCCAGCCGGTGTGCTTGGCCACGATGCAGAAGTTGTAGAGGCTCACGTTGCACGATGTGTAGTCCGACACGTCGCGAATGCCTACGTAATACTCGCCGTCTTCCGAGATGGGCAGCGCTATGCGCGCCTGCTCGGTGATTCGCGACGCGAATTTATAGTCCTTAATCACCTTGTGGTCGCGGTAGTCGTTGCTCTTGCCCACGGTGACCTGGATGTGCTTGGGGTAATATTCACCCAGGCCCGAGCGGAACTCGAAGTACACGTAGTAGGTGCTGTCGGCCTTCATGTGCACAGGCGGCGAAATCATCCAGTCGTCGGCCTTGACGCCTGCCGGCACGTGATACACATAGTGCTTGTAGGGGTAGCACGTCCAGCACTTGCCGTCGTTGTTGTTGTCGTAAAGCGTCCACAGCTTGAACACGGCCTCGGACTGGAACACGCATGAGTATGGCACCTCGTTGGCCGGGCCCAGTTGCACTTCGGGCGAGAAGGCTGTGCCGCCGAAGTCGGATGTGAGTGCCTGTATCGAGTATTTGTAGCTTGCCAGTGTGGTGATGGTCGAGTCAAGGTAGGTGCGGTCTTTGCGGTAGGTCTTGGCCACAACGGTGGTGTCGCCAAACGCATTGTAGCGCGTGATGCGGTATTTCAGCGATGAGGTCTTCACATAGCCGTTGTGCAGACCGGCGCCTGCGGGTGCCTCCCATTTCAGGGTGGCAAGGTGTGGGGTGGTGCGCTCAAGGGTGATGCCCGTCACTGCCTGCGGCACATCGGGGCCTACCCAACTCATCGCCTCGGCAGTTTCGCTTTTGCTCTCTCCGTTGTAGGCGACTACGGCCACGCGGTTGTAGCTGTTGGCAAGGCCGTCGAGCTGCACCGTCGATTTGGCCCCTGGAGTCACTGCCACTTCTTTATACAGATTGCCGTTTAAGTAAACTTCGGCTTTGCTTATCGACTTCAGTGCCGAGCCGCCAACGGTGGCCGAGGGGTTTGTCCATTGCGCCTCGCCGCTCAGGGCTCCTGAGGCGCCAGGGGTGAATGTGAGGCCGGCCACTTTTGCCGGCGCGTCGTCGCCAGGCTGGTAGCGCTCCACGTTGAAGCCCACCAGTTCCTCTTCGCTGGTGCCGATGCGGCCTATCACCTTGCCGGCGCCGCTCGACGGGTCAATCTTCACCAGGTAGGAATATCCGTTGGAGTCGCACAGCGGCCAGTACAGCTGATTGTTGTCGCAGTCCATGTCCATGCCGCTTATGTAGTTGGCGGTCTTGGTGAGCACGCTGCTGCCCACCTTTGCCACATAGCCGGTGATCGGGTCGATTGTCGACAGCTGCCCCGTCTTTTCCACCGCATACAGCAGCCCGGCGCGGTTGGCGGCCAGCGACATGAATTTCGACGACAGGTCGTCGCCCACCATGGTCATTTTGCCCGATGCGAGGTCGATCGTATACAGGGCTTGCTTTGCCACCGTTATGCCGCCCTCGCTCACATAGTGCGAGCCAAGGCAATACATGGTGCCGGTGCTTTCGCTGTAGGCCATGTCCTGCACGTTGGGACCGTTGTAGTCGAGTGCGGCCACACGGCTGTAGGTGCGCTTGCCCACATCGCTTTTCACAAGATAGGTGGGGTGCATCGAGCCGTTTTTGTCAATCGTGTACTCCACGAGATAAATGTAAGCGCCAGCCTTCGCGCCGGCGCTAAAGTTGTAGCTGTAGTCAAACTCCACCGTGGTTTTTGACGGTGCGGATAGCGACAGCGACACATATCCTTTCAGCCCAAAGCCGTAGGCCTTGGTGGCTGTCCCGGCTGCGGCTTCGGCCTTGCCGGCAGTGGCTTTGCTGCTTGTGGCCGGCCCTTTTGGCACCATGCCCAGTTGGCGCGCTTGTGCCAGGGTGTAGACCTCTGCGGGAGGATTGGGCTTGGGCACTGTGTCGGGCGCCTCGTGCGCGCCTGCCGCGAATGCTGCAAGCGCCATAATAATCAAAAAGTAGATTTGCCTCATGAATAATATTTTAAATAGTTTTTATATGTCGGTAACAAAAAGTGTGGATTGATTGACTACAACAAAGTTATAATAAGTGTTAGATTTTGGCAAGAAAACCGACGATTATTTTACTGTCAGCACTGATTTTGCCTGTAAATGTTACTAACTGTAACTTTTGTTCGCCTAATCGCTTGCTCAATATTTTTAATATGGTTAATTTTGTGGAAACAAATTTCACATCGATTATGAAAAAAATGTTACTACTGGCTTCTTTGCTGACGCTCACGGCTCATGCCGGCGGATTGGCACAGAGCAATAAAGCCGCTGCCGGCGCCAAGTTTATCAGTTCCATTGCGGCAAGCGATGCCGTTAACCAGGCGTTGCTTGAGCGCGGCTTCCCCATTCAAGACAAGCGCGGAATGGTCGACGTGGTGCTGTCGGCAACCGACGCTGAGCAGTGCGCCGACCGCCTGCGCGGCATGGGCCTGAGTGTGGGCACAGCCAATGCCGGAGGCGTGACCGTGGCTGTGCCGGCTGACATGCTTGGGCGGTTGGCCGAAATTCCCGGCGTGAGCGAAATCCACATGGCAAGGCCGCTGTTTCCGCTGCTCGACGAGGCTCGTGCGGCTTGCGGTGTGGACATGGCGCAAGCCGGCACTGGACTCACCACCCCGTTTAATGGCGAAAACACCATAGTGGGTATAATCGACAGCGGATTTCAGTACGATCACGGCGCATTTGTCGACGGCGACACAAAGCAGAGCCGCATCAGCCGCATATGGGAGCAGGATTGCGACACATTGGAGAGCTTGCGTCCCGACAAGTTTGCGTATGGCTGCGAATATGCGCCGGGCAAAGCGACCCTTGCACGCAGCTACGACATCGCCACAAGCTCCCACGGCACCCATGTGGCCGGCATAGCAGCCGGTGGCGACTTCCGATACAGCAACAAATACTATGGCGTGGCGCCCAAGTCGGAGATAGTGCTCGTGTCCACCAAGTCGACCGACGCGTCGGTGATTGATGCGGTGAAATACATATTCGACTATGCCGATTCGCAGCACAAGCCATGCGTGATAAACATTAGCCTCGGCTCCAACATAGGCCCCCACGACGGCACAGGGTACGTCGACCGCATGCTCGACGCCATGCAGGGCGAGGGACGGCTCATAGTGGGCGCGGCTGGCAACAGCTCGGGCGACAAATGCCACGCCGGAAAAAGTTTCTCGGTGCGCGACCACTCGCTGAACACTGGCTTGCAGTTTACCTCCTACGGCAAAACGCAACTGGGAATCGTTGACATCTGGGGCACTCCGTCGAAGAAGTTTAAGACCACAATTTATGTCTACGACAAGGCTGCCAATAAGAGGCTGGCCACATTTGATGCCGTCGACGCCACTCAAAGCGACGCTCGGAGGTTTGATTTCAATGGCTTGGAGTCGAGCAGCAGCGACAGCATCAAGGTGAGCCTGCTGGTGCAGTCGGGAGTTGATGCCAACAACGGCAAGCCCAATGTGTGCATTGTGGCCATGTGCAGCGGCATTAATAAGAAAAACGTGTTTCTCGGCATTGAGACCGAGGCCGTGTCGGGCACAGTGAATATGTGGAACGATGGTGTGTACTCCACCTTCAGCAATCTTGGAAACCCCGCCTACACCGACGGCGACTCGGAATGCAGCGTGAACGAGTTGGGCGGAACAGGCAAGAAAATAATCTCAGTTGGCGCGTTCGCGTCCAAAAACAAATACACCATGCTCGACGGCAACACTGGCGGCTCGAGCTATGCCGTGGGCAGCATTTGCCCATTCTCGTCGGCAGGCCCCACGGTGGACGGGCGCGTGAAACCTGAAATCGCCGCACCGGGCTCGATACTGGTGTCGGCCTACAACCGCTATTACGGTGCGTTTAATGCCGCCAAAATGGTGAGCGCCCTGTCGACCGACGGCAAGGCCTCATACTATGGCACAATGCAGGGCACATCCATGTCCTCGCCGTTTGTGGCCGGTGTGATGGCTCTTTGGCTTCAGGCCGACCCGTCGCTCACGCCCGAGAAGGCTAAGCAGATTTTGCAGGCATCGGCCACCAACGACTCTTTCAAAGGCGATGTGAGGCAGACGGGATCGCCGCAGTGGGGCTATGGCAAGGTGAATGCCTATAAGGGA
>CALBLR010000425.1 GCA_937896015.1 uncultured Prevotellaceae bacterium
GTGGGCACACTCGCGGTAAACGTGCTCGGATGCTTTGCCATAGGTCTTATAGGGGCCGCTATCAGTTGCACAGGCAATGGAAGCGACGCATGGCGGCTGTTTCTCACTGTGGGCTTTTGCGGCGGCTTCACCACATTTTCCACATTCATCAACGAAAACCACGCGCTGCTCAGCGCAGGCCAGTTTGCAGTGTCGGCCGCCTACGCTGCATTGAGCCTGCTGCTTGGCCTTGCAGCCCTATATGCCGCACTCACACTCATGCGCCACATTCTATAGCGCTGCGAGTCCGCCCTCGGCAGTCTCTTTGTAGAGCGACGGCAGGTCTTTGCCCGTCTGCTTCATCACGCGCACCACACGGTCGAAGCTCACACGGTGGTTGCCGTCGCTGAACGAGGCATACAGGTTGGCGTCGAGCGCACGCGCCGCGGCATAGGCATTGCGCTCGATGCAGGGTATCTGCACAAGTCCGCACACAGGGTCGCACGTCAGGCCCAAGTGATGCTCAAGACCCATCTCGGCAGCATACTCTATTTGCGCCGGAGTGCCGCCAAACAGCTGGCACGCCGCAGCCGCAGCCATGGCGCAAGCCACGCCCACCTCGCCTTGGCAGCCCACCTCGGCGCCCGATATCGAGGCATTGGTCTTGACCACATTGCCAAATATGCCCGCGGTGGCCAGGGCACGCAATATGCGCTGTTCGCTGAACCCCTTGCTTTTGTACAACTCATACAGCACGGCAGGCATCACGGCACACGAGCCGCAAGTGGGGGCCGTAACTATCTCGCCGCCGCTTGCATTCTCCTCGCTCACAGCCAGCGCGTAGGCATACACCAGTCCGCGGCTTCTGAGGCTGCCTGTGTAGCCAGAAGCCTTCACATAATAGCTCACCGCCTTGCGGCGCACGCCCAGGCCGCCGGGCAGCACACCCTCGGCCTCGATTCCGCGGCCCACGGCACGCTGCATGGCCTGCCACACCTGCGCCAGGTAGTCCCAAATGCCGTTGGCTCCCTCCTTGATGTCGACGTATTCCCAATAGGTGCGGCCTGTGCGCTTGCACCACTGCTCAATTTCGGCAATGGTGCTCATCTCATACACATCGGGGCGGTTGCTGGGCACTCCCTCCTCGGCA
>CALBLR010000426.1 GCA_937896015.1 uncultured Prevotellaceae bacterium
CCGCCCCCGCCATAGATGACGGCAGCACCCTATAAGCAGCCGGCCCGCATCAAACAGATGCGGGCCGGCTTTGTTTTCTTTTTGGCTTAATGGCTGAATCACAGTATTTGGGCACATGGAGATATGCCACGAAACCGCATGAATTGTGGCATCGCCGATGCCATAGTATGAAAGTACAATGTCACACTAACACATATAAAATCAGCCATTTAGTGTAGGGGCGCGGCATGCCGCGTCCAACGGGCGTAGCCCTACTCCAGCGCGAAAGCTAAATCACACCAAACAACCTACATTGGCTGTAATTATTTATTCATATTTAATTGATAGCAAATTGCGGCGGACGCAGCATGCCGCACCCGTACAGTAAACAGCTGGAGTATAACTATTTGACCTTATTTATCAATTAGGACGGCAAGTGTGCGGCGGGCTATGGAGTCCCAGTCGTAGTCGGTGAGGTTGTAGCTTGCGGTGGATGGGTCGGTGCTGAGGCTGTGGGCGATGACGGCTGCCATCGACTGTGGTGAAGCTGGCTTGAAGTAGCGGTCGGCGGGGAGCTCGATGAGGTGCGACGCTGGAATGTCGCTCACAGCCACGGGCAGGCCATAGGTCATGGCTTCGAGCAGCACCAGCGGAAAGCCTTCGTTGACTGAAGACAGCACAAACAGCCGCGCATGGCTGTAGAGCTGGCGCAAGTCCTCGCCCGATGTGAAGCCGGTGAACACCACCTTGTGCTGCGCGTCGAGTGAGCGCAGCCTCTGGGCATAGTCGCTGCCGTGGTCGCTGGCTCCGGCTATCACCACCTGGTGCACCTCGGGCAGCATTTGGGCCGCGGCCACAAGGTACTCAAACCCCTTTTCGGGAGTAAGGCGGCCCACACCCAGCAGATAGCCGCCAGGCTCTATGCCGTGCTTGTCAAGGAAGCTGGTGGCGGCACTGCGCGTGGCAGCAGCATTGATGCCGTTGGGCAGATACACGCTTTTGGACTGCACTGCCAGGCTGAATTTATGCATTTGGAATTTGTTGACAAATATCACCCTGTCGCACCAGCGCAGCGACACACCCTCGCACCACTTCAGCAGGCGCTTGGCGGCGGCGTTCCACTTGTCGTGCTCGTAGTTGGGGCTGTGGTAGGTCATGACCACACGCAGGCCCATGAGCTTGAGCAGAGGGGCAAACATGCCCGGGCCGATGTTGTGCACATGCACCACATCGGGGCGGTGCAGCGCTATGTGCAGCACACACAGCAGCGTGTGCAGCACGGCCTCAAGCCCCTTGATGCGCGTCGAGGGCAAGTCGACGTAGTCGATGCCTGGCAGCGGCTTCATTGAGCCGGCGCACAGGTAGGGTTTGCGCCTATAGATGCGCACAGCGGCCATGCCGCCTCCGGCAAGCCGAGTATAGATGTTTTGGCAATGCATCTCCACACCGCCCTGCACACCAGGGAAGCCGCGCGTGCCAATCACGGCAATCACCGGTTTGCGATTCTTGTCAATGCTGCTCATTCGGGAAAATACAGTGGCTTAAGTTTTGCGAAATGCGCCTTGGCCGAAAAGCGTTCGGAGGCCTCGGCTGCTATGGCTTGGTTGTCATATCGGCTGCCGTGCTCCATCATCTCGGTGATGCAGCTGGCCAGCTCATGGGCGTTGCCCATGGCATAGGTGAGGCCGCAGCCGGGCGTTATCAGTTCGGGGATGCCGCCAATGCGTGCGCCTATCACCGGCGTGCCGGCACACAGCGACTCGATGACACTGAGCGGGTTGTTTTCGTAGCACTCCGACGGCTGCACCACAAAGCGGGCCTTGCGCTGCAGGCTGCTCACCTGCACGGCGTTCAGCTGTCCAAGGAACTCAATGTTGGGGTTGTCGGCATACTGGCGGCGGAATTGCGCCATGAGAGGCCCATCGCCAGCCACTTTCAGCTTGTAGGGCAGTGTGGAGGCCGCCTTTAGCAGCGTGGCCACACCTTTTTCCTCCGACAGGCGGCCAATGTAGGAATAATAGTCCTCCTTGGCCACCTGGCTGTTTTTCTCAAGCTCGGCGGCCTTCACGGGATCGATGAAGTTGCACACCACGTGCAGCTTGCCCTCGCTGAAGCCGCCCTTCAGCATCTGTCCGCGCATAAACTGGCTGGGGCACACAAAGGCATCGACGTTGCGCTCAATCCAGCCGCGGTTCCACCTGTGGGCCTCTACCCACGCCAGCGCGCTTGCCGCCGCGCTTTGCTTGAAGCACCGCTCGGCCAGCACATGCCACTTGGCCGTGTAGCACTTCTCGCACGGGCGTCCGTGGTTGAGGCAGCTGTAGGCGGGGCACAGCAGTTTGTAGTCGTGCAGCGTCCACACCACCCTTGCTCCGCGCCCGTGCGCCCACTGCGCCATGGCAGGCGACAGATAGGAATGCACATTGTGCAGATGCACCACATCGGGCGCGAACTGGTTGAAGGCCTGCATAAACGAGGTCTTGAGCCCCGCCCCGCCCAGTGTGCGGCTGGCGAAGCGCAGCTTTTGTCCAAAAGAGCCCTTGAACGACACTTCGGGTGCGGTGAATATGCCCGGCTCATGCAGGTTGCCGCCGTAGTCCATCGTGAATATGCCCACCTCATAGCCGAGGCTTGTGAGCATGTCGCGCAAATTAATGACCACGATTTCGGCGCCGCCGCGTGAATAGTAGAATTTGTTTACTAAGAGTATGCGTTTTGCCATTTCTTTAGCCACATGAATTGGTTGTAATGTATAAACGTGCCGCGGGCGCGTTTATTTTGTGCCGCGGACATGCTTTTGGCAATTGTCCGCGTAGAGCGCCACCAGCTTGTGGGCGCAGCCCTCGCGCGTGAGCCCGCCGCGCTCGCGCAAGCATGCCTCGTGGAATTCAGGATAGTGGTCGATGGCTTTAATAAGGTCGGTCTCGTCCCAGTCGTCGCGCACCACCCCCAAGCCGTGGCGGGCGATGAACGATGCCGAAGTGGGACATGTGTTGGTCACAATTGGGGTGCCGCTCACTATCGACTCGGGAATCGACACCATGTTCAGGTCGCGCCTGGTGGCTATGAGCATGGCGCGCGCATGGCGCAGCAGCTCGGCCATTTGGCTGTGCAGCATAAAGCCGTGAAACTCCACATTGCCGCCGACGCCCAGCTGGCTGGCCAGCTGGCGCAAAGCCCCGGCCTGGTCGCCGTCGCCTATTATGTGCAAGCGGTAGTGGCTGTAGCAGGGCATGGCCACAAGGCGCGCAAAGGCCCTGATGATGTGGGCCACATTTTTGCGTTCCACCAGCTGCGACACCACAATGAACGTGTCGGTTGGCCCGTCGGCGGCTGGGCGCAGCACATCGCCGTTGGCGCCATGGTCGACTATGGTGCTGCTCACATTGGCGCTGTAGCGGGCTATGAAGCGGCCCGCAGGCTCGCTGCGCGGCACCACCAGCACATTGCGCAGCACGGTGCGCACCACCAGGTTGTGCCACAGTCGCGACGGCAACTTGTGCCACTTGCGCTGGTGGTAGGCCATTTCCTGCCAAATCTCCAGTTTCGGGCGGCATGCCATGGCGGCGATGAGCGTGCCTATGGAAAACGCCTCGCTGCTAACTATCAGGTCGATTTCATCGCGGTGGCGCTTCAGATAGGAATACATCCCCACGGGATAGGGAATGAGGTAGGGCTTGAACAGGCGCTTGAGCCCTGACTTGAAATATATGATGTTGTAGTCGTAGGTTTCCTCTTCGGAGGGCTTGAACTCCTCACTTGCCAGAATGGTGACACGGTGGCCGGCCTTGATGAACCCCATGGCGCAGTTGCTTATCCTGGTGTCCTTTATAGTCTTCCTACGCTTTATCACGCCATTTTCGGCAGTGGTGAGTATCAAGTTTAATAACACTACGTTCATTGCTTCAATTCTGATTAAAACACAAAGTATGCTTGCAAATTTAGTGAAAAAAAATTACCTTTACAAGCGGTAAAGGCGGCTCTTGGCCGCACCGCAGTCTCGGGACCGGCCCGCAGGCGACAACTGATTCTTTTTTTGGAGTATGGAGCAACCACTGGTTTCAGTCATCATACCGGCGTGGAACGCCGAACGCTTTTTGGCCCGCTGCATAGGCAGTGTGGTGGCCCAGTCGTATCCCAACCTCGAAGTGGTGGTGGTGGACGACGGCAGCACCGACGGCACCGCCGCCATAGCCGACCGCTTTGCCAAGAGCCACAGCTGCGTGAGGGCACTGCACTACGGCAACGCTGGCTCGGCCGAAGCGCGCCGCCGCGGGGTTGAAGCCTCCAGGGGCGAGTGGATAATGTTTGCCGACAGCGACGACGAGCTGCACGGCTCCGATGCGGTGGCGTTCCTTATGAATAAGGCTCTGACGCTTGACCTCGACATTGCCTACGGGTCGAACATAAGGATGATTAATGGCCAGAGCGATGGCGACTTTGAGTCGCGGTTTGAGCGCGAGGGCGAGTACACGACCGAGGAGTTCCGCAGCTACGTGTTGTCGCCCGCATGCATCTGCGGACAATGGGGGTGCGTGAGCCGCCGCGAGATATGGCTCAACGATGTGTTTCCGCCGGCTGGCCTTAAGTTGCCATCGGAGGACATATATTCAATTATGCTGCTCTCAAACCACCTGAAGCGCAAGGGGGGGCTATATAACCATGCTGTGTATAACTACTACATGGCGGCTGGC
>CALBLR010000427.1 GCA_937896015.1 uncultured Prevotellaceae bacterium
AGTGCGCCTTGCGAGGCGTTTCCGTTGGGCGAGCCCTGCTTGCCGCTGCCGTTGCCCTGCGAGCGGCCAAAGGCGTTTTTCACGCTGCTGGCCACTGCCGATGTGGCTTTGCCTTTGCGGTTTTGCTCAACCTTTTTGTCGGGCCGTGCGGCCGTTGCCGGTCCTGTCTTTTCCGTCTTGGTCTTGGCAGGTTTTTCCTTCACCTTCATGGGTGAAGGCTGCTTCTGCGTTATTGGCTCGGCCTGTTTGGGGGCGGGCTTGCCGGCGTCTTCCATGTCGTCGCCTGGCGCCTCGGGCTGGTCGGTTGGCTCTTCGGCAGCCTCGGCGGGCGACTCGGCGTCCATTTCCTGCGATTCGGTAGGCTCAAGGGTGTTGCCGAGCATCACATATTCGCCGCCAAACATTATGGAGTCTTGCTGCAACTGCTGCGCCATGTCGGCCTCGGCCGGCGGCCACTGGCAGTGCAGGCTGGAAAAGACAAGAACGAGCAGAGCGGCCACCGCTATGATTAGCGTTGCCACGGCAGCCATTATTTCATTCTTGTTGCCTTGTTTCATTGCTGTGCTGCTGAGGGTTGCTGTGTCTGCTGGCCGCCTTCGCCGGGCGCTTGTGCCGGTTTGGTGGCAAGCACTATTTTAAGGCCGTTTTTCGACCCTTTGTCCAGTATTTCCACAATTTTGCCGTATGGCACCTCCTCGTCGGCGTGCAGTGCCACAAAGTCTTGCGGGTTGCCCTGCTTGATGCTCTGCAGGAAGCCGTCGAGCTGGTCGGCCGGCAGCGGCACGGGCTGGCTCTCGGTGGCCGAGTCGGGCTGCACCTGCGTGGCATACATGTTGAGGTCTTTGTCGATGTAGATGCGCGTGCTGGGCTTGAGCGCCGTCTGCTGGCTGCTTTGCGGCAGGTTCACCTCCAGCGCCGACGGAAACACGAATGTGCTCGTCACCATAAAGAAGATGAGCAGCAGGAATATGACGTCGGTCATCGATGCCATGCTGAACATCGACAGCGAACTGTGTTGTCGTTTTAAAGCCATAATATCAGAGAGAGTTGCTTATGAATTATTTGGCTGGCTCGTTGAGCAGGTCCATGAAGTCCATGGCGTTGCCCTCGAGCTTGTTCATCACCTTGTTGACGCGCGATGTGAGGTAGTTGTAGGCAAACAGTGCAATGATGCCCACAATCAGGCCGGCCACGGTGGTTACCAGGGCCTCATAGATGCCGCTGGCCAGAATCGACACGTTGCTGTTGCTGCCGGCGCTTGCCAGTGCAAAGAATGCCTGCACCATGCCGGTGACGGTGCCCAGGAAGCCAATCATGGGTGCGCCGGCGGCAGTGGTTGCCAGCCATGTGAAGCCTTTTTCGAGCTTGGCCACCTCCATGTTGCCCACATTTTCAATGGCTACCAGCACATCGTTCATGGGGCGGCCTATGCGCGACACGCCTTTTTCGATCATGCGCGAGTAGGGTGTGTTGGCGCTTTTGCACAGCTTCTCGGCTTCGTCGATGCGCCCGTCGTGTATGAGAGTGCGTATTTGCTGCATAAAGTTCTTGTCTTCGCGTGTGCTCGAGCTTATGGCAAAGCAGCGTTCGAAAAATATGTAGATGCTCACAATGGCAAGCAGTGCCAGCGGAATCATCAGCCAGCCGCCCGACAGGGTGAGGTCCCACACCGAAAGTTCCTTGGCTGTGGCTTCGGCCGCAGCGGGGGCTGCCTGTGTGGCGGCGGTGGCCGCCTGGGCCGCTGTTTGCACTGCAGTGTCGGTTATTTGCTGCACGCTGTCGCCTGTGGCGGCCACCTGTGCCAGTATTAAGTTGAGTAGAGCCATGATAGTTTAATTTCTTTAATCGTGATTATGTGTAATGATGTGTGAGTAGTGAAATCTGTTGGTTTGCCTCCTGCCCGCTATTTCAAGCACTCTTTGTAGGCTTTTATGGTCTGCTCCAGGCCCAGATACAGCGCGTCGCTGATTATGGCGTGGCCTATCGACACCTCCAGCAGGTGAGGCATGTGGTCCTTGAAATACTTGAGGTTCTCAAGGTTCAGGTCGTGCCCGCCGTTGATGCCAAGTCCCACGCTGTGTGCCACCGCGTCGGCTGCGGCAAATGGCGCTATGGCCTTCTCGGGGTCGGCCTTGAACTGTGCGGCATACGGGCCCGTGTACAGCTCCACGCGGTCGGTGCCCGTCTTGGCTGCCTCGCGTATGTTGTCGGGGTCGGTGCCCACAAATATGCTTGTGCGTATGCCGGCCTCTTTAAGGCGGTCGACGATGCCTGTGAGGAACTCAAGGTTGGGGGCCACGTCCCAGCCGCTCGACGATGTGAGGGCGTCGGGCGCGTCGGGCACCAGTGTCACTTGCGACGGCTTGGCCATGAGCACGAGGTTCATGAAGTCGTCGGTGGGGTAGCCCTCGATGTTGAACTCGGTGCGGATGAGCGGACGCAGGGCAAACACATCGCTGTGGCGAATGTGGCGCTCATCGGGCCGCGGGTGCACCGTGATGCCCTGGGCGCCAAAGCGCTCGCAGTCTACCGCCACACGTTCCACATCGGGCACATTGCCGCCGCGGGCGTTGCGCAGCGTGGCCACTTTGTTAATGTTAACACTTAAATTTACCATCTTTCAGTTTTCTCCTGCCGATAAAAAATGAGTATGTGTGCATATGCCTTTTCAGCCCACTGCGGCAGCCAGTGTGCCGGGGCGGCTGTGTTATGCGAAATTATTTGTATATTTGCCAAAGCAAACTATAGGCAAATTTAAGGGGAAATAATGGAATATAAAAGCAAAATATATTAAAAACGGCTTTCCCCGCCACAATTCAAAAGTAAAGCAAGTCACACTATGGAATTGGCGATTTTTGGCAATGAATATCAGCATGGGCACCTGCCCGGAGTGGAGCGGCTGCTGGCCACGCTCAGCCAGAACGGGATGAGGCTGCTTGTGGATGGGGCGTTTCTGGCCTATCTGCGCCAAAGTGGCGCATTGCTGCCGCTTGGCACTGAGGCCATTGGTGGCGAATGCGGCCCCGGCGACGTGGATGCGGTGCTGAGTCTCGGCGGCGACGGCACTTTTCTGAAGGCTGCACACTGGGTGGCCGGCACCGGCACGCCAGTGATGGGCATCAACACCGGCCATTTGGGCTACCTCACCACGGCTGGCATTGGCGAGGCCGAGGAGGTGGCCCGCGAGCTCACCAGCGGCGACTACCGCATTGAGCCGCGCACCACGCTGCAGGTGGCCGCCGACTGCAGCGTGGCCGACTTCTGTGGGCTGTGCGCGCTCAACGAGGTGGCCATTCTGCGCCAGGACACGTCGTCGATGATAGCGATGCGCACCACCGTCAACGGCTCGGAACTCACCACCTACAAGGGCGACGGTCTGGTGGTGTGTACCCCCACGGGCTCCACGGCCTACAACATGAGCGTGGGCGGCCCCATACTCGACCCCATGAACTCGTGCCTGGTGCTGTCGCCGGTGTCGCCCCACTCGCTGTCGATGCGGCCGCTGGTGATGCGCGACGACGTGACGGTTGCCGTCACCACCCTGACACGCGCTCGCGCGTTCCAGGTGAGCGTTGACGGCAAAGCGGTGCTTTGCCCAAGTGGCACCACCGTGACCATTCGCCGCTCGCCCACGGCAATAAGGGTGATTCAGCGCACCGGCCACAACTTCGCGGCCACTCTGCGCAGCAAGCTGAACTGGGGAGTGTGAAAAAAACGCAGGCAACTATGGCAGTGTACAAATACGACGACAAAGAGTTTGGCTCGGTGCAGATTAGGACGCGCGTGGGCATGCGCAACGCCACCTTCAGGTGGTCGGAAGGGCGGCTGCGCATAGGCATGCCGCCCGAAGCGGCCACGCAGCAATGTGTGGCGCGCCTCATCGACCGCGAGCGCGAACGGCTGCGCAGCCTGCGCGGCATCTCGTCGGTGGAAGCGCCGCTGGCTGTGGGCCAGCGCATTGAGTGCTTCGGGTGTGCCATAACCATCAGGGAGCAGGACCGCGCTCCGCACCTGCTGCTGTTTGGCTACGATGACGATCCAGAATACACGCTGAGCCTACCGGTCGGGGCCGATCTTACCGACCGCAATGTGTATCGCCCGGTGGCCAATGCGCTGCTGAAGATGATGGAGCACGGCGCCCGTGAGCACTTGCTGCCTCACGCCCGACGCATAGCGGCGCGGCTTGGGCTGAAGCCCGCGGGGTTTGAAGTGGGGCGCGGCATGCGCAAGCTGGGCCACTGCACCACGGGCAAGGTGATACAGCTGTCGCGCGCGGTGATGATGCTCCCGCCCGACCTTGTGGATTTGGTGATATGCCACGAACTGGCCCACCTCACGCACATGGACCACTCATCGGCCTTTCATGCGCTGTGCGACAGCTACCTTGGCGGCCGTGAGCGCTCGCTGGAGAAGCGGCTGCGCTCATTCTGCTGGCCCGTGCACAGGTGATGCTGCTGCGGAGTGAAGCTATCGTAGCAGCAGCTGAGTCCCGGGGACGGGCGTGTGGCCGGCCGGCAGCTTGTTGAGCTTCAACAGGCTGTCGAGGCGTATGCCGAACTGCTGGGCTATGGTGCGCATGCTGTCGCCGTGGCGCACGGTGTAGGTGTCGAAGCCCATGGGGGCGCGTTTCTCCTTCTTTTCCAGCCACACCATCTCGCCTTCGGCCAGTGCGCCAGTGCCGGGATCGGCATCGTTGAATTCAAGCAGCTTTTTCGGTTTTATGTCAAATTCCGCGGCTATGGCCTGGTAGGTGTCGCCGCGTTGGGCCTTGACGCAGTGCAGCCCCCACTTGAGGTGCACTGTGTGCAGCGCAGCCACACTGCGCAGTGTGCTCTCGCTGCCCGATGCCGCGGCGGCGTCGTGTCCGATGCTGGGGTCTGGCTTCAGCGGTTGCGGTTTGGCCACCCGCGGCTGCCCCGAGTCGTAGTTATACAGCTGGTATTGCTCTATTATGCCTGTGAGCTTGGCCGGATAGTCGGGGTCGGTGGCATAGCCGCAGTCCTTGAGGCCTTGCGCCCAGCCCTGATAGTCGGTCACATCGAGCTGGTAGAGCGGGGCATAGCGCTTGCCCTTTAGGAAGCGTGCGTGGTCGGCAAACGAGTCTTCGGCCTTGGCATACTGGCGGTAGCACTCGTGGCGCAGCGTGTCGTCGTAGGTCACCACATCACCGCTCCAGTTGTGGCACTTTATGCCGAAGTGGTTGTTGCCGCGGGTCGAGAGGTAGCTCGACCCCGCCGAACTTTCCAGCAGACCCTGCGCCAGTGTGATGCTGGCCGGAATTCCGTATTCCTGCTGGTGCCTGATGGCAATGTCTTTGTAAAGGTCGATGTAGGCCAGGAAGCGCGCGCTCTGCTTCTGCGGCGTGGCCGCGGAGGCGCACATGAGGCACGCCAGCAGGCAAAATAGCGCCCGCAGATTGTTTTTTGAGAAAATATCAATATATTTGCAGCACATCATTTTTTAATAGAAACATCATGACCGAAAAAAACATTACCACAAAGATAGTGGTTTACTCTTACAAAGAGTTGGCCGAAAACGACAAAAAACTCGTTGAAACGGCCCGCCAGGCCACTCGCAACAGTTATGCCCCTTACAGCCACTTCAACGTGGGCGCGGCCGTGCGCCTCGACAATGGTGTGGTGATAATGGGATCCAACCAGGAGAACGCCGCCTTTTCGGGCATATGCGCCGAGCGCAGCGCCATCTATAACGCTGGGGCCAACTATCCCGGTGTGCACATCGCCGCGATTGCCATCGCTGCCTACACCGGCGGCGACTTTGTGCAGGAGCCCATATCGCCTTGCGGCGTGTGCCGCCAGGCTCTGATAGAGTTTGAGAAAAATGCGCCTCACCCCATACGTGTGCTGCTTGCCGGCCGCGACTGCGTGTATGAGCTGGCCAGCGTGTCGGCCCTGCTCCCGCTCACGTTCAAGGACTTTTAATAGGAGGCTACTTGTTGAGAAACTTGGTGTTGATGTAGGCCATAAGCGCGTCTTTGTATAGGTCGCCGATGGGCACTTCCACGCCTTCGCCCGGGCCCTCGATGATGATGCGGCTCTTGCGCACCTCAATGATGCGCTTGAGGTTGATTATGTATGAGCGGTGCACGCGCATAAACCACGACCCGGGCAGCCGCTCTTCCATCTTTTTCATGCTCAGCAGCACCACCAGCGGCGACTTGCGCCCGTCGAGGTGGATGCGCAGATATTCGCTCATGGCTTCGATGTAGCGGATTTCGCTCACCTTGATGCGCACTATCTTGTAGTCGGTCTTCAGAAATATCGAATCGTCGGCATCAATGGTCGACACGGCCGTGGCCGCATGCTCCATGGCCAGCAGGTGCTGCACCTTGTCGACGGCGGCGGTGAAGTCGGCATAGCTGAAAGGCTTCAGCAGATAGTCGAGGGCGTTGACCTTGAATCCGTCGAGGGCATATTCGCTGTAGGCTGTGGTGAATACCACTTTGGGCGGATCGGGCAGCGACTTCACGAAGTCGAGTCCGTTGAGGTCGGGCATGTTGATGTCGACAAACATGGCGTCGACTTCCCCGCTTTCGGCAGCTTCGCGCGCCTGTTCGGCGCTTTGGCACGCCTGCATCAGCATCAAGCCAGGGGTGCGCTTTATGTAGCTTGTGATTTGTTCAAGAGCCAGCGGCTCGTCGTCGATTGCAATGCACTTTATCATAATTTATGCTGTTTTTTCGGTTTCTTGCCTGGTGGTGCCTTGTGGCTCAAAAGGAATCACAAGGTTCACGGTGAAAGTGTCGGCCCCGTCGTCGATGTCGAGCGTGTAGCCGTTGCCGTATATCAGGTTAAGGCGCTTCTTGGCGTTCACCAGACCCAC
>CALBLR010000428.1 GCA_937896015.1 uncultured Prevotellaceae bacterium
CCGCACCGTAGGCTTCGCGAAGCTCCTCCACAGGGTGGAACTTCGATACCGCCACAAGGCCGACGCCTTGCGGCAGCTGCCGCTTCAGGGCTTGCAGATTGTCGGCAATCTTACCCATTGCGCTACTGCTCCTCCTCTTTGGCGGCTTCGGCCTGAGCCTTTTCAATGGCCTCTTTCTTGGCGCGCTTGTTGGCAAGCGTCTCGCCCAGGTCGGCTTGCAGCACGTCCATCAGCGGGGTCTCGGTGATGGAGGCTATCTCGTAGTCAAACATCACGTCCTTCATACCCTGCAGAAACACGTCGAGAGCCTCTTTGAACTCTCCTGCCTGCACCAGCGCAAACGAGCCGGTCTTCTTCTCGGCGCCCGACTTCTCGTCGATGGTGATCATGTTGATTTTCACCTTATACCAGCGGTCGCCGCCTTCGTTGTAGAACACGTCGTCGTAGCGCACCTTCTTCACCGCTGTTACGGTAAACTCTCCGCCGGTGATGAAGGGCTTCATCTCTTCGGTGATGCGGGCTTCGGCCTCGGTGAACGACAGGGCGTCGACCAGATAGGGCTCGGTTACGGTCTTTTGTGCTCCAGTCTCGAGCACGCGGTCATATTTTACTTTGGTCTCAAACCATTGTGGCATAATTAAGTTGAGTTTAAATCGTTGCTAAATGAATTCGTTTGTCTTGTAAAGCCCGTGGACACATAGGGCCGCCGGCTAATGCAAAGGTAAGCAAAATTTTGCTTTTTCGGCTTGCCGCGCCTGCGGTTTTTTTTATTGCTGCAGCCGCTGCTTGGCCTCCTCATATTCGGCCTCCATTTGGCTCACGGCCTCCTGCACGGTTTGTATGCCGGTGCCCTTAAGCAGGCCGGTCACTTGGCCTATCTCAATCTCGCCGTTCACCACATCGCCGTCAAATATGCCAAGTTTCGACTTGCCGCGGCCAATGATGTCGAGCAGTTCCTCGGGCGACGCTCCTGCGTTTTCAGCATTCTCGATGGCGTCGCGGAAGCCGTTTTTCACCAGTCGGGTGGGCGAGAGCTTGCGCAGCAGCAGCTTGCGCTCGAGCCGCGCGATTCGCGTGGCCAGC
>CALBLR010000429.1 GCA_937896015.1 uncultured Prevotellaceae bacterium
GGGCTCACCATAAAATACTTGAAGTTCCACCTGCCGCAGCAGGGGCAGCTGCAGGAGCCCGACATCGACATCGAGCCCGACACCTACCGCAGCTACAACCGCGGCTTCATTCAGATGCCGCAAATCTTCGCCGCCCCCGACAAGCAGCAATAGAACCCAATAAAAAGTAGACACACAAAAACAGACAGTTATATATATATGGCAGACACAGCATTATATCCCAAGCTCATCACCGACGCGCTGGCCACAGTGCGCTATCCCGGCACGGGCAAAAACATAGTGGAGATGGGCATGGTGGAAGACGACATACGCATCGAGGGCCGCAAGGTGAGCTTCTCGATTAAGTTCAGCAAGCCCACCGACCCGTTCATCAAGTCGATAGTGCGCGCCGCCGAGGCCGCGATCCTCACCCGCGTGGGCAGCGACGTCGACATCAAGGGCAACATCGCGGTCAAGACACCGCAGCAGGCGGCAAAGGCCGCACAGACCGACAAACCGCTCGCCGGCGTGAAAAACATAATTGGCGTGTCGAGCGGCAAGGGCGGCGTGGGCAAGTCGACGGTGGCCAGCAACCTGGCCGTGTCGCTGGCGCAGCTGGGCTACAAGGTGGGCCTGCTCGACGCCGACATCTTCGGCCCGTCGATGCCCAAGATGTTTGGCATCGAAGACGAGCAGCTGTATGTGCACCCCGTCGACGGCAAAAACCTCATCATCCCCGCCGAGAAGTATGGCGTCAAGCTGCTGTCGATAGGCTTTGTGGTCGACAAGGACAAAGCCGTGCTGTGGCGCGGAGCCATGGCCAGCAACGCCCTTAAGCAGCTGATTTGCGAAGCCGAGTGGGGCGACCTCGACTACTTCATCATCGACATGCCGCCGGGCACCAGCGACATCCACCTTACACTGGTGCAGACGCTGGCCATAACAGGAGCCATAGTGGTGACCACCCCGCAAGAGGTGGCGCTGGCCGACGCCCGCAAAGGCGTGAGCATGTTCCTCGGCCAGCAAGTGGGCGTGCCCGTGCTGGGCATTGTGGAAAACATGTCGTGGTTCACCCCCGCAGCCCACCCCGGCGAGAAGTACTTCATATTCGGCAAAGACGGCGGCAAGCACCTGGCCGAGAGCCTTGGCGTGGAACTGCTGGGGCAGATACCGCTGGTGGCCGGAATATGCCGCGGAGGCGACGACGGCGTGCCCGTGACACTGCAAAACAGCGTGTCGGGCGCCTCGTTCATGCAGCTGGCCCGCAACGTGGTCGAGGCGGTGGACAAGCGCAACGCCACCATGCCGCCCACCCACAAGGTGGACACCACGCACTGATTTCCCCCTAAGAAAACGAAACGATACATTATAAAAAAATCAACAAGCAAAAATGAAGAAACAGCTATTCGCAGCAATTGCCGCAGCGGCAATGCTGCTCACCAGCTGCGGTTCGGTGCCCATCACCGGCCGCAAGCAGCTCAACCTGGTCAGCGACAGCGAAGTGCTCCAGTCGAGCCTCGCCCAGTACAACTCATTCATGAAGACGGCCACCATCTCCACCGAGCAGGTGCCCAGCGCCCAGGTGGAGCGCGTGGGTAAGAAGATAGCCGCCGCCACCGAGACCTACCTCAAGGCCAACGGAGCCGCCGACGAAGTGAAAAACTTCTCGTGGGAGTTCCACCTGGTGAAGAGCGACGAAGTGAACGCCTGGTGCATGCCCGGCGGCAAAATCGTGGTGTATGAAGGCCTGATGAAACTCGTGAGCAGCGACGACGAGCTGGCCGTGGTGCTCGGCCACGAAGTGGCCCACGCCGTGGCCAAGCACAGCAACGAGCGCATGAGCCAGCAGATACTGGCCCAGTATGGCGCGCAGGCCTTGGGCGCGGCCACATCGGGCAAAAGCGCGGCCGTGCAGCAGGTGGCACAGCAGGTCTACGGCCTTGGCGCCAACTACGCAGTGGTGCTGCCCTTCTCGCGCAAGCACGAGAGCGAGGCCGACTACATGGGCCTTGTGCTGATGATGATGGCCGGCTACAACCCCGAGGTGGCAGTGCCCTTCTGGCAGAAGATGGCCGCCGCGTCGACCACCAAAGTGCCTGAATTCATGAGCACCCACCCCAGCGACGAGAAGCGCATCGCCGCCATCAAGAAGGCCATTCCCGAGATTGAGAAGAAGTATGCCCAATACATCCCCAAGAAGGCCACAACCACCACAACCACTTCCAAGAAGAAGACCACCACAACTTCCAAGAAGAAGACCACCACAAAGAAAAAGGCAACCGCCAAGAAGAAATAAAGAGTGCCGCGGCCCAGCCGCCACTCACCCGACGCATCGGGGACTGCGCCCACCAGGCCGCAGCCCCCGATGCCCGTTTTTTATTCCACACAACATTCCGGACAGCTATGCGTCCGGAATGGTTTTATATCTTATCGTCATAACTTTTTGACACATTCATCATTTGGGAAAACGTTGTGGGCTTCTGCCCGTAAACCAATGCGTGTATGAGTTCAGACACTAT
>CALBLR010000430.1 GCA_937896015.1 uncultured Prevotellaceae bacterium
CCACCGCCGACAGCCCAGGCTACACACTGACGCGCTATGCCGACTATGGCGTGATCGACTCCACCGACACCGAGACGGAGTTTGACGGCGACTACTTTGTGCTGGGCAACGTGAGCACTGTGATTGATGGGAAAGACATAGCACCGCTGCTGGCCGGCGCGATAAGCGGACTGGTGAACCAGCAAAAGGGGCTCTCGGCCAAGAAAATCGAGGCTGAGATGAAAAAAGTGAAGCAAATTGAGGTGGAAAACGACAGCAAGAGCTTCTACTACTACAACGGCTGGCCCAAAATAACCATGCTGACCACTACCACCACCATGGGCCCCTTGAAGCGCATAAAGGCGCAAATGGTGGCGAGCACGTCATTTTCATGGGGCAACCATTAGCCTTGGGCCGTTATGATCAACCGTGAGCTATACAGCTACTCGCTGTGTGTGGCTCTGCCACTGATGCTGTTTTTCGGGTTTTACTTCATCTTTGCCCGAACGCCCGACAAAGCAATATTCGCCAACTACCTGCGCTCGCGCCGCACCATGGGCGCGGCTCTGCTGCTGCTTGCGGCCAACTATATGGCACATTTCTTCTTTGAGGTTAGGTTTGTGAATGCCTATGCGGCCATACTCATGAACCTGTCCACCTATTTCCTTTGCTACTGGCTGTTTAGCTCAGCTCTGGCCAGGCTGCTCGACAAAGCATCGGTCAACGGCCGGATGACGAAGGCTAACATTGCCATGTGGCTGGTGTTTACGGCATTGGCAGGCGCCACAATGGCACTGCCCACAGGCAGCGCTTGGCAGCGGGTGTGCATGGGGCTGCTTGCCACATGGCTCATTGCCTACGGGCTAAGGCTCACGTGGTGGCTAATCAGGTCGTACCGCAAGGCTGTGCGCCTGTTCGACGACACACATTCCGACAACATAGGGGCCTACATCAAGTGGCTGTCGGTGTTCACCTACTGGGCGGTGATATTTGGCGTGGGGTGCGGCCTGCTCACATTTCTGCCCGACGACTGCGTGTATGTGTGGATCTTGTCGTCGGTGCCGTTCTACATCTACCTGTTTTGCTGCTACCTGAACTACCTGATGTTTTACGAGCAGGTGGAGAATGCCCTCAACGGCGAGCCGACAGCCGGCTCCGTGCAAGCACCAACGCCCGCTGTGGCCGGCGACGCGCCGGCCTACTACGCCGACATAGCCTTAAAAGTAGGCCAATGGGTGGCCAGCGAGGGCTACACTCAGCCACACCTCACCATAAAGGAACTTGCCGATGCGCTGTGCACCAACCGCACCTATCTGTCGGCCTACATCAACACCGAGATGAATGCCTCCTACCGCGGCTGGATTACTGGTCTGCGCATCGACTATGCAAAGCGGCAAATGCTGCTGCACCCCGAGGCCAAACTCGCCGTGGTGTCGGAACAGTCGGGGTTCGCGTCGCAAAGCCACTTCATCAAGGCATTCAAGGAAAGGGAGGGCTGCTCGCCTGCCAATTGGCGCAAGCGCCAATAGAGTCGCCCGCCTCCCAATAAGACACAAAACTGGCCGGACACCTGCAATGTTGCAGAAGTATCCGGCCAGTTTATGGTTTTGCCGTCAGCGGCTCTATGCCGCGATTGCGGTTAGTGCTTAATCACCACCTTTTGGACGGTGGTCACGCCATTGTAGCTGATTATGGCCAGGTAGATGCCCGAGCCAAGGCCGCCGACGCCGATTTGCGACTGGCCGCCGTTGGCCTCAAGCACAGTGGCGCCGGTACTGCTCACAAGGCGCAGACGGTCGTAGCCGCCGCTCACGTTCAGCGTCTGGTCGGCAGGCACGGGATAGAGTTTGACTGCGCCAGCTGCGTCCTCTGGAGCAGTTACGCCGGTCGAGGGTGAGAGTTCCACATTCAGTGTCATAGCCTCGCCCTTAGCCACAGTCACGGTGCGGGTGGCCGTCTTCGAAGAGTCGGCGTTGGCCACATTCACAGTGTAGGTGCCGGCAGGCAGGTAGGCAAACGAGTAGCGGCCCTCTGCATCGGTCACGGCAGCGGCGTTGAGCTCGCTCACAGTGACGGTGCCGCCAGTCACGGCCTCACCGCCGTCGGTCACAGCACCGCCAAGCTTGGCGCCGTCGACCTCGGCATACAGTTTGATGTCGGGGATGGCATCGGTGCTCATGCCCTGAGTGAGCGTATATTGGCCCGTGAGGGTGGAATACTGCCAGCTGCGGGTGCGGTCGGTGAGCTTGGTGTCGTTGGTGCAATATCCGCCTCCGTAGCGCGTCATGGTCTTGGTGTCGCGCTTCTCGGTCATGATGCACAGGTTGCCGCCGTTGTAGAAGTATGGTTTGTCGAATTCAATCACCAGTTCGTGCTCGGTGTTGTCGCCAATCATGGTCACCGTGCCGTCGAACACCTTGGTCAGCGCCAGCGTGTCGACAAAGGTCTTCTTCAGGTTGGGGGCTGTGGTGTTGCCCACCAGCACTTTCACCTTCACATCACTGATGCCGGTGCTGTATTTGTAGGGCCATGCGATGCGCTTAATCGAGCAGAGTCCCTTGTTGATTTCCTGCGCGGTATATACCGTCTGGGCCATGGTCGACTCATACACGAAGCCAATGGGCAGATAGCCATACACATCCTCGCGCTTGCCAATCTCCACCACATCGTCGCTACCGGCGGGCTGCACGTTCACCTGCTTCACGGCCGATGTGTCGTTAAGGGCATTCTTGTCGCCAGCCAGCACCACTTGTGCCTGCAAGCCGAGAGGGCCTTCGGCAGTGCAATTTAGGTTGAATTTCACAGTCACTGTCGAGTCGGGGGCCAGCGTTACGCCGGGCGGTGCGAAGTCCCGGCAGAAGTCCGGGAAGAAC